>CAKZNA010000286.1 GCA_937129355.1 uncultured Sphingomonadales bacterium
ACGCCGTCATGCGGCCAAAGCGTTGCGGGTGGCGCTCGCCAGCGGTTTCTTCCTCGACCAACGTCAGGTGGCCGCCTTCGAACCGTTCGGTGAAAGGTAGCGGACCAAAGGCGCTTAGCGCTTCAGAAAGCACGACAGGACCAGAACCCGGACCGCCGCCGCCATGCGGGGTGCTGAAAGTTTTATGCAGATTAATATGCATCGCATCGACGCCAAGGTCTCCGGGGCGCACGCGGCCAACGATGGCGTTGAAATTCGCGCCGTCACAATAGACATAGCCGCCTGCATCATGCACGGCATCGGATATCGCCTTCATATCGCGTTCGAACAGGCCGCAGGTGCTAGGGTTCGTGATCATCACTCCGGCGACATCGGGTCCAAGCCGCGCTTTTAAGGCCTCCAAATCAACACGGCCTTCTGGCGTTGCAGGTATATCTTCAACAGCATAACCGGCAAATGCCGCTGTTGCCGGATTGGTGCCATGCGCGCTTTCGGGAACGAGGATAACGCTGCGTTTTTCGCCGCGAGCTTCCAGCGCTGCCTTTATGCAGAGGATACCACAAAGCTCGCCATGTGCGCCAGCTTTGGGCGTCATCGCGACGCCATACATGCCGGTCAGTTTGATAAGCCAGACCGCCAACTCGTTTATCACGCCAAGCGCGCCCTGCACGGTTTCAACAGGCTGCAACGGATGCACATCAGCAAAGCCCTTCATCCGCGCAACTTTCTCGTTTAGCCGCGGATTATGCTTCATGGTGCAACTGCCGAGCGGAAACAGGCCAAGGTCAATCGCATAATTCTGCCGCGAAAGGCGGGTATAGTGGCGCACCGTCTCTGGTTCGGACAATCCCGGAATACCCATGGGTTGATTGCGTTCCAGCCCACCAAGTCGCGATTCTACTTTAGGGCATTCGGCCAAATCGACGCCCGTTGTTTCGGTATCGCCGATCTCGAAAATCAACGCTTCGTCAAGCATCAGCGCTTTGTTACCGGTGAAGGTATCATTCCCTTCGCGGCGCTCAGTGGTCATTTCCGGCTTCCAGCCGCTCTTGTTGATATCGCTCATGACATCAACTCCTCGAGCGCTGTCGCCAGGGCTTCAACATCCTCGTCCGTAACAACCTCCGTCACCGCGACAACCAGGCCATTTTTCAAACCTGCCTCATCCGGATAAAGCCGCCCGAGCGATACACCGCCTAATATACGCTTATCCGCTAGCGCACGCACCAAAGGCCGCGCTTCTTTGGAAAGTTCCAAAGTGAATTCATTGAAGAAATTATCATTCACGACGCGCACGCCGGGAACCTTTGAAAGCCGATCTGCCGCATGTACCGCCGTGGCGTGATTCAGCTTAGCCAAATCGCGCAAACCGCGCTCACCAAGCAAGCTCATATGAATGCTGAATGCAAGCGCACAAAGACCTGAATTTGTGCAGATATTTGACGTCGCTTTTTCGCGCCGAATATGCTGTTCGCGTGTCGATAGCGTCAGTACGAACCCGCGCTTTCCTTCCGCATCAACGGTCTCTCCGCAGAGCCGTCCCGGCATCTGGCGCACGAATTTTTGCTTGCAGGCGAACAGGCCAACATAAGGCCCGCCAAATTGCAAACCGACACCAATTGATTGTCCCTCACCCACAACGATATCGGCGCCCATCTCGCCGGGTGATTTGATAGCGCCCAATGCAACAGGTTCTGTTACGACTGCGATTAGAAGCGCACCATTTTCATGCGCCTTTTCGGCAATGGCTGTCATATCTTCGATGCGGCCCAAGATATCAGGGTATTGCACAACAACGCAGCTTGTTTCGCCGTCAATACTGTCCAATGTCCGCTGCGTATCGGTGCCTTCAAATGATGGCAGCGCTGTGCCCAAGTTATCATCGGTAAAGCTGGCCATCGTATTGCAAACACTGACATAATGCGGGTGCAAGCCCGACGACAGAACCGCATTCTTGCGCTTTGTAATACGCCCCGCCATCGTGATCGCTTCCCAACAGGCGGTCGAGCCATCATACATGGAGGCGTTCGCCACATCGCACCCATAAAGCCGCGCAACCTGTGTCTGAAATTCAAACAGCATTTGCAGCGTGCCTTGCGCGATTTCGGGCTGATAGGGCGTATAGGCAGTGAGGAACTCGCCGCGCTGTATCAAGTGATCGACGCTGGCCGGTACATGATGCTTATAAGCGCCGCAGCCGAGGAAAAACGGATGATGCGATGCCGCCATATTCTGCCGCGCCAATGCGGAAAAGTGACGCTCCACCGCCATCTCGCTGGCATGGTCGGGAAGGTCACGGATCGTCCCCGTCAGGCGCGCTTCTTCGGGCACATCGACGAAAAGATCCTCGATAGAAGACGCGCCAATTTTCGACAGCATCGCGCCTCGATCATCTTGAGTAAGCGGCAGATAACGCATTATTTTCCTTTCGGCTTCGACGCCAAACTCACAGGCTCTCGCAGAAAGCCTTGTAAGCTGTCTCATTCATCAGCGATTCCAACTCACTCGCATCGGACAATGTCATCCGGAAGAACCAGCCATCGCCTTCGGGATCGCCGTTGATCAATGCAGGGTCTTCCTCCAGCATCGAATTACCTTCGCTCACGGTGCCGCTGACGGGGGCATAAATGTCTGAGGCGGCCTTCACTGATTCAACAACCGCCGCGTCGCCGCCTTTGGCAAGTTCAGTGCCTGATGCGGGTACTTCGGCAAATACGATATCGCCCAGCTGTTCCTGTGCATAATCGGTGATGCCAATCGTGGCGCTTTCGCCATCGACGTCGATCCATTCGTGCTCTTCGGTAAAATATCGGCTCATTTTGCTTTCCCTCTCCTGTGATATCCATTTGGTACAAAAGGCATTTTGGTAATTGTCAGGGGCACGCGCTTTCCGCGTACTTCGGCTTCTAGTTTGCCATCTACTTTCGCAAGCGCGGTTTCCACAAACCCCATTGCAATCGGCTGCCCAACTGTTGGTGCAAAGCCACCCGACGTAATGACGCCAACTTGACGTCCGCCATCAAAAATCTGTGCACCTTCGCGAACAGGCATTTTGCCGTCGATGGTAAAGCCTGTCAGTTTGCGTGCTGGACCATCGGCAAGCGCCGTCAATATCCGCTCTGCTCCATGAAAGCCGCCCTCTTCGCGGCGCACTTTCGATATTGCAAAGCTGGCATTGCCCTCCACCGGATCAACGCTTGGATCCATATCATGCCCGTAGAGCGGTAGGCCGGCTTCCAGACGCAAGCTATCACGCGCGCCCAAACCGATGGGCTTTACCTCCGGCTCTGCGCATAACGCGGTCGCCAGCGCCTCAGCATGCTCATTCGGCACCGAAATCTCGAACCCGTCTTCACCGGTATAGCCCGAGCGGCTGATACCAAGCGGAACCCCGTTCCAATCAAATGGCCCCGCTTCCATGAAATAGAGATCGATCGGCAGCGGCCAGCCTTCTTCTTTCGGCGCGATACCAATCCGCGCCAAGGCATCCGCCGCTTTCGGCCCTTGCAAAGCCAGAAGCGCTGCATCTTCCATATGGTTCAGCGTGATGCCATCCGGCAATTCGCCGCGCATATAGGCGATATCTTCATGCTTCACTGCGCCGTTGACGACCACGTAAAGGCCCCGCCCGGTATTGGTGATCATCATATCATCCAACACGCCGCCATCATGCGCGAGCAGCAGCGAATAGCGCATCTTTCCCGCTTTAAGTGCTGAAATATCGCCCGGAACAATTTTCTCCAGCGCCTCTGCCACGCCTTCACCGCTCAGCCCAAGCTGCCCCATATGCGACACATCAAATAAGCCCGCATTCTCCCGCGTCCATTGATGCTCCGCCATGATGCCTTCATATTGGATCGGCATTTCATATCCTGCAAAACCCACCATACGTGCGCCAGCATCGCGATGCCACGCATCGAGTGGTAGTTTCAAATTTTTGCCATCATCGCTCAAAATCATATTCTCCGTCACAAAGTGCAGCACGCCAAAAACCGGCGAATGCTACCCCCTCTGTCACGGGAACCTGAGAGCTTTCGCCCACCTTCGCTAAAGCTTCGGCGGGCTTACCCCTTCGGCGGCACCGAATTTACGGTACACTTTCCAGAGTGTCGCAAGAGCCAACGCGGTCCTTTTGCCTGAGAGATTCCGGGGCGGTTGCTCCTTCGGCGTCCTGGATAAATTCAGGATCTCTCCCGCATCGTCAGCGACATCGGCAGCAATGGCGCAGCACCTGAGTCGAGTCAATTGTCCGAAAGGCCTTATCCACGCATTTTTGCGGTGAGCGTATCGATGCCGTCATTTTCGTGAATGAAGCGGCCCTGTTCGGTGGCTCCTGCAGCAGCGTCAATCGCTTGCGCCAATTGCTGCGCCGATGTCGAGCGATAGCGGCTAAGGCTGCCGCGCATCAGGAAATCGGTCACGGGAGCAAGCAGCTTCCCGATATTTTCGCCAAAGCGGAATTCATCGCGATTGCCGGTCAAAAGCCCCGGACGAAATATATCCAACCTATCAAATTTCAGGCTCTCCAAGGCTGCCTCTGCCCTGCCCTTTGTTTGCAGATAGAAATTGCTGCTTTCCTTGGATGCACCGACCGACGAAACGCAAATCATCTGCTTTGCTCCGGCTTCTTTTGCTGCCGTCGCAACGGCGATCACCAGATCATGATCAACGGCCGCAAAAGCTTGTTTGGTATCGGCCTTGGCTATGGTTGTACCCAGACAGGAAATGATAATATCTGGCTGCAATCCCGCGATAACATCCGGCCATTCGTCGCTATCGGCGACCGTTTCCTCATTCCCCGATCTTGCTATATTTCCGGCGCGGCGCGCTAATATATGCAGCGGGCGCGTTGCAACATCTACCAGGTTTGCACCGACCAGCCCGGTCGCACCCACCAACACGGTTTTTGTCATGCTCCAGCTCCGAATAACTCGCGATGTCGGTTTTCGGCATAGCGATCCGTCATGCCCGCCAGAAAGTCGGCGATATGGCGGCTGCGTTCGGGCTCGCTGGCAGGCAAGGATTTTTGCCATTCTTCCGGCATTTTACTCTGATCCGCAATATAGGCATTATATAGATCGCCGACGATCACGCGCACTTTGGATGCGGCCTCCACCTGTGTGGGATGGTGATACAGATTTTCATACATCAATTTCTTCAATTGCCGTTCGCGCTCGGCCATCTCGCTTGAAAAACCGGCGATCATCTGCCCCGCACCGCGTACATCTTCGATTGACCGGATATTATTGTCGGTGATGCGTTGCCGCGTGGCTTGGATGACATCATTCACCATCACGCCAATTTGCTCACGAACGAGCTCCGAATGCAGCTGCTCAGGCGCATGATCCGGATAAGCCGCCAATATCGATTGCCAGTGCGTCGCGACAAAGGGCAAATCGCAAAGCTGATCCATCGTCAGCAAGTCGGCGCGAATGCCATCATCAATATCATGATTGTCATAGGCAATATCATCGGCCACCGCCGCGACCTGAGCCTCCAACGACGACCATTCGTTCAAATCAAACGCATATTGCGCATCCATTTCCGCCAATGCCCAACCCGGTTTATCAATCGGGCCATTATGCTTGGCCAGTCCCTCGAGCAATTCCCAGCTTAGGTTCAATCCCTTCCAAAGCGGATAGGGCGAATCCAACAGCGTCAACGTGCGCAATGTCTGTGCATTATGGTCAAACCCGCCATGCGGTTTAAGCGCTTCTTCCAGAGCATCTTCGCCCGCATGGCCAAAGGGCGGGTGCCCGATATCATGGGCAAGACATAAAGCTTCGGTTAAATCTTCATCCAACCCCAATTCGCGCGCAATTGCCCGTCCGATCTGCGCCACTTCCAGACTATGGGTAAGTCGGACGCGATAATGATCGCCATCGGGCGAAACAAACACCTGCGTCTTGTGACGCAAACGCCGGAAGGAAATGGAATGGATAATCCGGTCACGGTCGCGTTGGAAGATATTGCGCGGCCCGCGCACACCTGCGCGTTCTTCATGAAAACGCCCGCGGCTTTTTGCGGGATTGCAGGCATAGTAAGCGCGTTTGGTCATTGCCCTGCCCTATGCAATAAATGCCGGAAGCCGACCAGTGCCTATTTACTGTTTAGCTTGGTAACTTTGGTGCCCTGCGCGCTGCGCCAGACAAAGCCGTCACCTCCAGCTTCTTTAAGCGCATCATACCATTCTTTTGCAGCAGTATAGCCACTGAACGGACCAACGACGAGGCGCGACATGGTTTTCCAAGGAGATGACCAGCCCTGCTGTCCCTCAAACAATTCAGGATATTTGCGCGACAGCCGCCGATATTCGCCGCGCATGGCGGACATATCACCAGTTGCGATCTGGACCCAATGGCGCGATGTTGTCGAGACGGACTCATCTACTATTTTTGCTGGTTTGGCAGGTGCGGCGGCAGCCGGTGCCTGGGTTCGTTGTTGCGGTTTATTTTCGGTCGGAAGCTTCGATAGATCAACTGGTTCCACTTTGCGGACCTTTTCGCTTTCCGGGATTTCAATTGAATCAACAATATCGCCAAGGTCAAAATTATCAGCCGTCGCTTCGGACGTTTGGACCGGGGTGGAAGCGGCTTGCGCGGTTTTTATCGGGAAACTTGTGGTCGGTTCTGTTGGTATGGGGCCGGTCGGCTCCGTCTGGGCCGGCGGAGTTATTGGCGGCGCTGTTTGCACTGGTGTTGGAGACGGCTCTTGGGTCTTTACGGCAACTTCTACCGGCGCACTCGTTTCCGGCACAATGTCGGCAACATTAGTGTCAGGAGCCTGGATAACAGTGGCTTGGGTAGCGGGCGGCGCATCGGCGACTTCTGCAACCTTGGCTTCCTTGCCTTCGGTCGGAACCGCGTCAAAACCCGCCTGAACGCCTGTTGTCGACGTCGCGACCTTTGTTTCTGTGGCAATAGGCCTCTTAACTGCCGTCTTTGTCTCTGAAGCAGCAGTTTTTATCGGGACCTCAACCGGTGCGGCAGCATTGGAAGCAGTCACAATCGGTTTCGGCGGGGCTTCGAGAACAGCCGCAACCTGCCTCTGTGGGAGGGCAAATACTTCGGTTGATGACTTTACGGCGCTCGAAATGCGCAGCTGGGCTATACTTGGTAGCCCAACTGTTGGCGGTTTTGCTCCAAATGGCGTACCGGAAGGGGTCAATCTGGAATCGCCACCGCTGGGGCTGACGGCAGATGGATCGGCAGCAGGCAAATTGGCAGCAACCGACCTTACAATATCACTATCGCGCCCGATATTTCGCGCGGGGAAATGGCCAAGATGGATTGCAGCGGCCTGCTGCGGGCCGGTAAGTGCGGGCATTTGCTTCAGATAACGCTCGATACGCTGGGCCGACCGGATATCCAGAAACCCGCGCGTTACTTCTTGAGATTTTTTATATTCACCGCGCGCAGCTAACATAAAGGCACGCGCTCTCCATGCGGCAGGGTGGTTTTGCGCCAACAATGGATTAAGCAAAGCGTCAGCTTCCTTGCCTTTTCCGGACAGCGAGAGAGAGATTGCATGCTGAATTGTCAGTCTGCTTGATTTTGCGACGGTCGAGGCCAGCTTATAATCCTGCTGCGCTCGTTCAAAATTGCCGAGCAAATCAAATGCCAATCCGCGATCTGCCGCTACTGTGCGCTCACTAACACCCAATTTTGTAGCTTCATCAAAGTAGCGCAATCCTTCAAACGGATTTTCTGATCGTACATATGCTGCGCCAAGACCGGCCTTTATCCTGCCATCACCAGCGCGGAACCGGTTCGCCTGACCGAAAAAATTGAGTGCAGCATCCGCGTCATTGAGCAAGAGCGCCGCGTTGCCCGCATCAATCAAGGCTTCAACATTTCGCCTATTTCGCGCGATACGCCGCATTGCATCACGCAGTTCCCGCGCGCCAGGTTTTTCACTTGCAGGAATCTGGCGGTTACCAGCGCCGGGCTGACTGACTGACGTCTGCGCCCAACCAACTTGGGGTACAGTTAAAATTGATACCAAACAAACTGCCGTGAACTTCTTCAACAGCCAATCTCCGTAAAACAACAAACCGAAGGAATAGAAAGAACTATTCCTGAAAACCGGTCGTGCATAGCAACGAAAACTATAATCTCCGCTGAACCGATGTGAAAATAGGTTTAGTTATTGCTTTGGCGATCAAGGAAACGCGGAATGTTCAGACCACCGGATGAGGAATCCTCTTCTTTATCTTCGGACTCTTCCTCTTCGCTAGCGCTAGCATCATCACCGCTTATGCCGCGAGACAGGTTTGACATCCGTTCAAAAAGAGTTCCGCCGCCGCTTGCAATTCGGGGCGCCGGATCTTCTGGACCTGGTTCTACATCAGGCTGTGCTTCATCAGCACTTCCCGCGTCCGAAGTAACCTGATCCGAACCGAGCTCCAACGTGTCGTCGTCTTGCGGCGCAGGCTCGGGAGATTCGTACCTAGCGGCTTCAGGTTCCACTTCAGCGTCAGCGGCAGCTTCCTTAACCGCTTCACTTGTGCCCAAGTCCATGACTTCACTAGACTGCTCTTCTTCGGCTATGTCCATGCTGGTCGTTTCGGATGTCTCTTCTTCTGCTATTTCTTCATCTGCATCTTCGTCGGTGGAGGAAGATGTTGAGAACAGGCCAGATGCTCCGCCCGCAGCCGCAGGTGTAGATGGCGCCCTATTTGCAAATGCGCTAGCCGCGGTTGGTACCGCGGCGGCAGCATCGGCATCAATGCCCGTTGCGACAACTGAAACGCGGATTTTACCGCCAAGACCTTCGTTAAAGGCCGAACCCCAAATGATATTTGCATCGGGATCAACAAGCTCACGAATGTGGTTGGCCGCTTCGTCAACTTCCATCAGGCGCATATCATCTCCGCCAGTGATAGAAACGATAACGCCTTTCGCACCCTGCATGGAAACACCATCCAACAACGGGTTGGCAATAGCCTTCTCGGCTGCTTCCAATGCGCGTCCGTCACCTTCAGCTTCGCCTGTACCCATCATGGCTTTGCCCATTTCATGCATCACGGAGCGCACATCGGCAAAGTCGAGATTGATAAGCCCCGGCATCACCATCAAATCGGTAATTCCGCGAACGCCTTGCTGCAAAACTTCATCGGCAAGCAGGAATGCTTCTTTAAAAGTCGTATTCGGATTGGCCACCAAAAACAGATTCTGGTTCGGAATGACAATCAGCGTATCAACATGTTGCTGTAGCTCTTCAATGCCCGCTTCGGCTGACCGCATCCGGCGTGCGCCTTCAAAAAGAAACGGCTTGGTTACAACGCCAACAGTTAGAATATTCAGCTCACGTGCCGCTTCTGCGATAACCGGTGCCGCGCCGGTACCCGTTCCGCCGCCCATACCGGCAGCGATGAAGCACATATGCGAACCCTCGATCGCCGACTTCACCATCTCGATGGTTTCTTCGGCAGCCGCGCGTCCGACCTCTGGACGCGAACCTGCGCCCAGACCCTGCGTAACATCGGGGCCAAGTTGAATACGCTGTTCTGCTCCGGAAGAATTCAATGCCTGTGCGTCAGTATTGGCAACGATAAAGTCAACGCCTTCGACGCCTGCGCCAATCATATTGCCGACGGCATTACCGCCAGCACCGCCGATGCCAACTACGCTGATTTTCGGCTTCAATTCATCTACCAATGGTGGACCGATATTGATGCTCATGGAATTAAACCCCTTGCCTTTTAAACGTTACCTGAATTTGAATTGGTTAATGGCATATTATTACATAAAAAACAGCCGAAAAATGACCGGATGAAAACTAATTGCGTCAAAAATTGTCTTTAATTGCACGCTTGATGCGATCAAACAGCCCGCCACCGCCGGAAGAAGAGCTTCCTCCGCCCGGGTCGAACTGTCCTTTTAAGTCCACGGGCTCTGACGCTGCATAGTGAATAAGACCTACGAGATTTGCAAAAGCCGGGCCGCTATGCGCCTCGGGAAGGCCGGATAATCCGCCAGGTTTTCCGACACGCACCGTTCTTCCTAGCGCCGCCTGTAAATAGTCTGCGATCCCTTTAAGCTCCGCGCCGCCACCGGTTAGAACTATCTGATGGCCGCTTTGTCCGGCAAAGCCCATCTTGCGCAGCGCCGTGCTAACCTCTGCCACAATTTTGTCGAGGCGCTGACAGATGATCGAGTTAAGCTGCGCCTTGGTTATGCGCGGGATGCTTCCCTCCTCCTCGCCTTCGGCTGCAACTGCTTCTAATACTTCCTGATGATCGCGCGGCGTGGAAAGCGCCGAACCCGAATAGCATTTCAATCGCTCTGCCTGCGCCCGGCGAATTCCGAACACGGAGGCGATATCGTCTGTGATATCAGCCGCACCCTGCTGTATTGTTTCGAGTCCGACCACCATACCGCCGACAAAAACAGATACATTGGTAACTGCTGCGCCCATTTCGACCATAGCGACGCCCAGCTCCCGCTCTTCCTCGGTAAGGCAGGCAAGGCCCGTTGCTATGGGCGCAACCACCAATGCTTCAACTTCAAGATGCGCCGCGCGCGCGGTCATATCGATATTGCGGACTGGTGCTTGCTCCGCGAGCACCACGTGGATATCGACGCCGAGCCTATCCGCATGCAAACCAATGGGATCAGCAACGCCGCCTACCCCATCGAGCGAATATAAGGTCGGTTGGATATGCAAAGCCGTCTTGCCGCGCATGTCGAGGTTTATGCGCCCTGCCTCAAGCAGGTCGTCAATATCTTCCTGTTCAACCCGGTCACCGCCCAATTCAATTTCAACCGGCGCCAGCATGCTATCCAGACCGCCAGCAGAAAGACCGACCCAAACTTTGTCGATATTCAATCCGGCAATGCGCTCGGCCTGCTCCACAGCCTGCCGGACGCTAAGTTCGGCTTGCTCCATATTGGCGATGCAACCACGCGAAACACCGCGACTTTCCCGCTGGCCTGTACCAAGGACAATCAACTCATCTTTGTCAGATATTCCGGCAATCAATGCGGATACTTTTGACGACCCGACATCCAATGCCGACACGATTTTCTCAACGCGAGCAGCGCTCATGCCGCCGTTCCCTCTTGTTTGCCCTTGCCTTGCTTATCCTCATTCGGCGCAGGCGGCGTTTTTTTCTTTCGGCGTAGCAAAGCGCGTTTCGGGTCGCGTAGATCGAAATATATCAGGTCACGTCCGAGCAGCCGGTGTATTCCATCCATACGCGCGAAATTTAGAAAGGCTTTCTCCGCTTCCTGCTCACCTTCAGGAAGAGCCAGTGTCTCGCCGGTTTTGAATGTGATATCCCAGCGCCGGTTGCCAATCCAGCTGGCGGCGCTGATATGCGGCTTTAGCGATGGCGCAGCGTCCATTAACTGCTCGAGCTCTACCATCTCTTTATTCGCGCCTTCACCATAGATCTTTTTCAAACCGCGGACTTCCTTGACCGGCACATTTTCCAGCACGAATCCCTTTCGATCAATCAAGGATAGCTTTTCACCATGTTGCCACACCGCAATCGGTTCTCTTTCAGTAATCTCTACAATCAACAGATCAGGCAAGCGCCGCGAAACGCGAACATCTTTGATCCAGCCATAGCCGATCAAATCATCGCGAATTTGATCAACATCAACCAGCGGCATTGATCGTTCTTTTTCAGCTAAGACAAGGTCGTAAACCTTAAGCTTATCCACGCGCTTCATGCCGGTTATTTCGACGCGTTTAACCTCGAACCCGGCTTTAGCCGCAAGCTGTGCATATTGTTCATGCGCCATCGAGAATACACCGAACCAGCGCGCGACGACAAATATCAAGACGATGGATGCCGCGATAACCAGCCAGGTGAATCCGCGCTGAATCTCTTTTTCGGAGAACGGAAGCGTGCGCAAGAAACGGTCGAACCATGAAATCCGGCGTACCTTTTTCCGAGCGGCCGGCTTGCGCTTTTTGGGCCCTGCGCGTTTGCGTTTGGTGGTCGCCTTCATACCAGCGCCTCCTGAACCATCATACCAACCAATTGACCGTAGCTTATACCTACATGTTTCGCCTGTTCCGGCACAAGGCTCAGCGCGGTCATTCCGGGCTGGGTGTTGGTTTCCAATACGAAAATTCCGTCCATACCTAACTCATCATCCCAGCGATAATCGGTTCGTGAGGCGCCCTTACATCCTAGTAACTCATGACATTTCAATGCCGTTCCCAACATATACTCTTCAATATCCTGAGGAATGTCGGCTGGGCAAATATGGTCGGTCATGCCGTCCGTATATTTTGAATCGAAATCATAGAAACCACTCTTGGGTTTAAGTTCGGTAACGCAAAAGGCTTTGCCGCCCATAACGGAGACGGTCAATTCGCGGCCCTTGATGAAGGGCTCGGCCAGCAATTCATCAAATTCCTGCCACGGCCCTGCGGCATCCGCTGGTGTCGGGCCTCGTGATCTTCCCGGTGGTGGTTGTCGTTTCCATCGTCCTGATGGTGCAGACCGGCGGCTTCGATATGGAGGCCCAGGACGGCGGCGGCATCCGGCGCGAGAGCCTCTACATCGGTTTCGACTTCACCGATCCGGTGGACAAGGCCACCAGCCGCAGCATGGTGTCGACCTGCCCGCGCATCGACGGCGGCAGAAAGCCCGCACGTTCGCCTGCGTCGAGCAGTTTGGTCCAATTGGTGACCCGCAGGCTCAGCACCCCATCGGGAATGCCTGCGGCGTCAAAGGTCAGCGCCCCCTCGGCGCCCAAAGCCACCTCGCCCCAAGCGGCATCCACATTCTCAACCGTCAGCGCGTCGATCTGCGGCGGGGTGCCTGCCATCGCGCTGTGCCGGTCCAGCGGGCGGGCAAAGGTCACGGCCATCCGCGCCGAGAGGATCGGCTGCCCACCGGGCTGGCCCGCGCCATCGCCGCCGAGCCGGAGATTATCTTTTTCGACGAGCCCACCACCGGGCTGGACCCGATCATGTCCGGCGTCATCAACGACCTGATCCGTGAGATCGTCGTGGAGATGGGCGCCACCGCCATGACCATCACCCACGACATGACCTCCGTGCGCGCCATTGCCGACAATGTCGCCATGCTGCACGGCGGCAAGATCCGCTGGACCGGCCCGGTTGCGGAGATGGATCACTCGGGCGACCCTTACGTGGAGCAATTCATCTCCGGCAGTGCGGAGGGGCCGATCGAAGCGGTGCGCTAGAGGGGCATTTTCCCTGTTTTTTAAAGAGTGATTTTTATGAATTTAAACGTATTGCTCAGCGACATGCTCGCTGCTGTACTGGCCCCGATTGTCGAAGGCATTCTGAGCCTATTTGCCGCCTTCGCCAGTCTGGTCGCAGAAATTCTGACACCGGTGCTTGCACCGATTTTTGCCCCCATTGTTGAAGTGATCGCCTGGGTCTACTTTGCCCTGTTTGCCGCATTCAGCCAATTGGTCTGGGGACTGGTCGGGCTCGCGGGTCTCGCGCGTCACGCACGCGGAGTTTCATTTGCATTCTTCGCTCTTGCCATTGCAGGCACGGTTTATCTTCTGACGGGCATTGCGCTTGTTTTCGTAGAGGGCGCTCAGGACGTGCTGAGCAACGCCTATAGCACCAAATCCGTTTTGTTCACTTTCGCAAGCATTCTAGTCGCGGCAGCGATCGGCTCATGTTTGCGCAACGACCCATCGGCCCCCAAGCCAAAAGAGCGAACTGATCCCCCAGACGACGCGCCTCCGGTAAGCACGTCTCACACAGGGGCTGGCACCCGCCACCGCGCATATTTGATCGGCGTGGGTCTAACAATTGGAGTAGGTATCATGGGTCTTTGGATCTACAACAACGTGGTGGCAGAACCAGAAAAACGCCCCTGCACAAAGACAGAAACCGCCATCA
>CAKZNA010000287.1 GCA_937129355.1 uncultured Sphingomonadales bacterium
CCTCACGAACCGTCAGGCTCCCGCCTTCCAGACCGCACCACACTTCGCCCGCGCGCGGATAGTCCCTGACGCTCACGGCGCTACCTCGGGCGCCTCTTCTGAATCGAGGGCGCCGAGCAACTCGGCCTCGGCTCGCCGTCGCCCGAGTTCGAGAGCAACGTTCAGCTTGCCGGGCGGAACCGGAGCGAGCCCCTCGGCGCCGTGTTCGAGGGCTCGGAATGCGTGCGCGAAAACCTCGCGCTGAGACGGGATCCCGGTCGCGCGGCGCAAGCTCTCTGCCATCGCTTCGAGTGCCACGTCGAATTGTGTGACCACGTCGCGAACATTGTCACCGGTGATGCGGCGCAGCGGGTCGGAAGGAACGAGGGCCACGACGCCGCCCGGCCGGGCGAAGAAGGTGCCGACGCGGTCGACTTTGATGCCGTTGCATTCCATCCGGCTGAGTACCGCAATCGAGGGTTTATCGACCATCTCATATACCCGCGTGGCTTTCTCCGCGCTCATCCGCAGACGCAGATGATGCCATAGCCGCAAAGTGACATCGGCATCTTCGGCGGCATATTTGGTCGCCTCGGGCAGAGCGACTTCGGCAAAGCTAATCTGCGACTTTCCCGTGCCTGCAACGCTTTTATAGCTGATACATTCATGGCCAAGATGCAGCTTGGACAGTTCATCCATCCCGTGGCCATGTTCGCCCGCATCCAGATTAAAGCTCATCACCATCGTATCGTCAAATGGCGCAATCGAAATGCCATGCTGCGCCATCACGCTCATGTCATATTTGAGGTTTTGCCCGACCTTCAGGATGCTATCATCTTCGAGCAGCGCCTTGAGCCGCGCGAGCGCATCATCAAACGCGATCTGTTTCGGTTTTTCCGCAAACATATCTGTCCCGCCATGTTGCAGCGGAACATAGCAAGCCTCTCCCGGCGCTGTGGCAAGCGAAAAACCTACAAGCGTTGCGGTGACGGCTTCGAGGCTATCAGTTTCGGTATCAAAGGCGACGGCGCCCGCTTCGCGCGCTTTCGCAATCCATCCATCCAGCGCAGCGGCATCAGTGACGCATTCATATTTCTCGACATCAATCGGCGGCATTTCTAGAGGCTTGGGTGCTGATCCGGCGGCCGGAGCGCTCGCCCCGCCATCGCCAGCCGTCGTCGCCTTTGGTTGACCAGCAATAGCCTTGTTGGCCGCATCGGCATCGGATGTATGACCGATACGTTTCAGCAACGCCTTGAAATTATGATGCTGTAAAAACTCGACCAGCGGCTCTTCGGGAATATCCTGAAGCTCCATATCATCCAGCGCAATTGGAAGCGGGCAATCTTCTTTCAGCGTCACTAGCACGCGGGAAAGCCTGGCCATATCTTCATGCTCGACCAGCCGTTCCTGCATTTTCGATTTTTTCATCGTCGGCGCGGCGGCAAGCACACCGTCCAAGTCGCCATGCTCGATCAGCAGCTTGGTCGCGGTCTTCGGACCCACGCCGGGCACGCCGGGAATATTATCGCTGCTATCGCCCATCAGTGAAAGCATATCGCCGACAAGTTCTGGCCCGACGCCAAATTTCTCGCGCACTTCTTCCGCATGGAAGCGCTTGTCTTTCATCGTGTCGAACATATCGACACCTGGCTCGACGAGCTGCATCAAATCCTTGTCAGACGAAACAATCGTGACCTTCCAGCCTTCAGCCACGGCGGCCTTGGTATAGCTGGCGATCATGTCATCCGCCTCGACATTATCCTCCTCCACCATCGGCAGAGAGAATGCGCGCGTTGCATCGCGGATGATCGGGAATTGGGGTTTCAGATCGTCGGGCGCTGGCGGACGGTTGGCTTTATATTGATCATAAATCTCATTGCGAAAGCTAGTGCCGGATTTGTCGAGAATAACTGCCAGATGCGTCGGTCCATCGGCCGCATGCAGATCATCCGCCAGCTTCCACAGCATATTGGTATAGCCAAGGATTGCGCCGACAGGCGTGCCTTCTGGATTGGTCAGCGGCGGCAGGCTGTAATAGGCGCGAAAGATAAAGGCCGATCCATCGACCAGATAGAGATGTTTTTGCTTGTGCGTGGATTCTTCTGACATGCCAATTTACTAGCAGCGGCGCGCAGGAGAGTCTTGGGCGAAATTTCAGAAAGTGGGTTCGGGAACGACCCTCTTAAAAATCGAGAAGTTCCACATAGAAAATCAGGTTGGATTTCGCAGGGATTGGGCCCTTCCCACTATCGCCATAGCCAAGGCCATAAGGGATGCAGATGCGGATTTTTGCGCCGCGATTGAGCAGCATCACGCCTTCGCCAAAACCCTTAATCACGCCGCCAACCGGAAACTGCGCCGACGGGCTGCTGTCAAACTTGCTGCCATCGGACATGAAATATCCGGCATAGCCGACTTTGACCTTCGCGTCTTTGCCGGGGCGCGGTCCTTTACCGATTTGCAACATTTGATAACCGAGACCGCTGGTCGTACGAGAACCGCATTTACGCGCGTCAATGCTATTCAGGCTCTCGGCAGGATTTGCTGCATCATAGCCATTATCATCTGCGTGGGCCGATGTGGACATGCCGGAAAGTCCGATAGACGCCGACAGCAGTGACATTTGGATCAAATTTTTCATGCAGGTTATTTTCTCTCATTAATTATGGGGTAAACGGGAAGCGTTCAGGGTGATTCATCGCCATATAATTTGCTCGCCTCGATATAACCTGCACGACCCTTGCTGTCGAAGCGGCACCAGCCTCTCTCGCATTCGCTGATCAATCCAACGACATTGGGCTCCACACGCCAGCTGATGCGCGACGTAGCTGCTGGCTCTTCACGCAGCGCGCTAACCGAACTGCCCTTTACCATCGCCGTGCGCTTTGGGCTCAACAGGCTCACATGCATCCAGCCTTGGTCACCGTCCGGATCCTCAATCTTGCGCCATATGCTATGCACAGCGACCACTTTCACCGGAAGGTCGGCCCGTTTATACACCCACTTAATTGGAAATTCTGTGCTAGGCCCCGTGCGCATACGCGCTTTATCCGCTTTCACCGACGCCCAGTAAGGCGTTTTCTTTGTCGATTGCGCGGCGCCCGCCACCGAAAAAAGCACTAGGCTAGCAACGCAAATTTTTACCAAATTATTCATAATATTACCAAACCCGAAACCCCGATCCTGCAATCTATAGTGTAAGCAATGCCGACAGTGCAAGACTGTCTGCTTGACGATTTCGTAAAATCACGCCTAACCATCAATTCATGGTAGAAAAATCGCGCATCGAAAAACCCCGCGTCATCGTCACACGCAAGCTGCTCCCTTCCGTTGAAACGCGAATGGAAGAACTGTTTGATGTGGCCCTGAATATAAGCGACGCGCCAATGTCACGTGATGAATTGGCAAAGGCGATGGCCGAATGCGATGTGCTTGTCCCGACTGTGACGGATCAGATTGACGCAGAGCTTATCGGCGGTGCGTCAGAGCGGTTGAAGCTGATCGCGCAATTTGGTGCAGGCGTTAACAATATCGATCTGGATGCAGCCAAAGCAAAGGGCATTCTAGTTACGAATACGCCGGGCGTGTTCACTGATGATACTGCCGACCTGACCATGGCGCTTATTCTATCGGTTCCTCGCAGGCTGGCCGAAGGCGAGAAGCTGGTACGCTCTGGCGAATGGGATGGTTGGCGGCCAAGCGGCATGCTGGGTCACCGCGTCGGCGGCAAGACTTTGGGCATTGTTGGGTTTGGCCGGATCGGTGAAGCCGTTGCGCGCCGCGCCAGCGCCTTTGGACTGGATATCGTTTATAATAAACGCAAACGCCTACCTTCATCAATGGAAGACGATCTGGGCGTGCAGTGGGAACCAGATATCGACAGGCTGGTGGCGAAGTCGGACATTATTTCGCTGCATTGCCCGCTAACGGATAAAACGGAAAATCTGCTCAATGCGCAGCGTATCACAGCGATGAAGCCGAGTGCTTATTTGATCAACACATCGCGCGGCGAGCTGGTGGATGAAGATGCGCTGATCACAGCGTTGGAAGGCAAAAAAATCGGCGGTGCTGGCCTCGACGTTTATACGCATGAACCCGCTGTAAATCCGCGATTGTTAGAACTGTCAAACGTGGTCCTTATCCCGCATTTGGGAAGCGCAACTTTTGAAGGGCGGCAAGCTTCTGGCGAACGTGTTATTACCAATATCCGTATTTGGGCCGATGGCCACAGACCGCCCGACCAAGTGCTTCGCGGGCTGGACTAAGTTCGCGCTTATAATTTTCTGGCTCGAATTAACCTTGATGCGCAATTTTGCCATTGAGCAGCAGCCGTCATTGCCCTAGTCATTCGCGAAACAAGAATTTGTCAGGGGACTATCATGCTGCTTCGGCTAGCTTCAGCGATTGTTACATTGGGTTTATTTGCAATCGCCAGCCCGGCATTTGCACAGCAAACCGCCGATGCCATTCAACCAGATAGCGGCGACACGGCTTGGGTATTGACCGCCACTGCGTTGGTATTGATGATGACACTGCCGGGACTTGCGCTTTTTTATGGCGGATTGGTCCGCGCGAAAAATTTCCTGTCCGTATTGGTTCAATGCGGCGCAATCGCCGCGATCGTATCAGTGCTCTGGATCATTCTTGGTTACAGCCTCGCTTTCTCTCCGAGCGACAGCAGTATCATCGGCGGAATTTCGAGCGTCATGTTCGCCAATCTTGATGCAGTACGCGACGGCCAGACAATCGGTGAACCAGTATTCGCCATGTTTCAGATGACATTCGCTATCATAACCCCGGCTTTGATAGTTGGCGCATGGGTTGAACGTGCGCGGTTTGGTTGGGTCGTTGCTTTTTGCGCCCTTTGGAGCATTCTCGTCTACGCGCCGGTTACCTATTGGGTATGGGGCGATGGCTGGCTCGCACAAAAGGGCGTTGTCGATTTTGCTGGCGGTATCGTTGTACACACAACTGCAGGCATATCAGCGCTTGTCGTGGCCTTGATGCTCGGTAAGCGTGCGGGCTTCCCGAAAACACTCATGCTGCCGCATAGTCCGGCATTGACGGTAACGGGCGCTGGCTTGCTTTGGGTTGGCTGGCTTGGATTTAACGGCGGCTCGGCCCTGACGGCGAGCGATTTCGGCGCAGGAACGGCCATGATCAATACCCATTTGGCAGCCTCGGTTGCTGCGCTAGTTTGGCTGCTGATAGAGAAAATCAAAGTTGGAAAAGCAACTGCCGTTGGTTTTGCAACCGGCGCAATTGCGGGACTGGCCACCATCACACCAGCGGCGGACAGCGTCGGCCCCATGGGCGCGCTTATTCTTGGTATCTTGGCAGGTTCGGTATGCTTCTTTGCAGTAGGCCTAGTGAAAAACACGCTGGGTATAGACGATTCCCTCGATGTATTTGCCGTCCATGGTGTCGGCGGAATTATCGGGTCGATTTTGCTGGCTGTTTTGGCGAGCAGCAGCTTCGATGGCCAAGGCTATGCCGAGGGCATGTCGATGGGCAGCCAGCTTTGGGTGCAGATACAGGCCGTTGGCGTTGTCGCCATCTGGTCCGCGGTCCTTACGCTGATTATCGGCTATATGGTGTCTATGGCGATACCCATGCGGGTCAGCGAAGATGCCGAGCGTGATGGTTTGGACATTGCAAGCCACGGCGAACGGGCTTGGGACCTCGACGTTTAACGGAACAGAATGCCGGTTAGGCCTCGTTTGTTAGGCCTGGTTTATAGTCAGAGCGCGGAAAAGGCACAGATCAATTGCGTCGTTAAAGCGGCAGCCAAGCTGTCCATCCTTAAGCCAAATGGCTTTGGCAGGCATGGGCGAACGGCCAAAAAAGGTCAGCAACAGTTTTGCGCCTTCCTTGTAACGGCCCTCAACCTCCAGCCTGCAGCCGAATGAAGAGACGTCGACGAGCCGGGCCTCTTCCTGTTTGGTTTCTTTGCCGCGCACTGATGCGGTTTGCAAAATAACAGCATGCCGTTCTTCGCAGCGTTGATCAACGCGTGCTGGCGCTACCCTGTTATACTGGCTGTGATTTACGAAGCTCATGTGACCACTCCTAGGCTGCCAAAGATGATTGGCAGAAGAAGGTCAATTTATGGTTAACGAAACTTAACGCCTATTCAATCACCGGTTAAAATCCGGTCCACCAATTGCTTCACAGTCGGAACAAAACCATTTGAGTAAAACGGGTCTTTCCCGAATTCATATGCCTTGTGCCCTGCAAACATCAGATTTTCGTCAAGGCTTTCGCCATGCGCGATATTCTGCAGCGATTTCTGGATACAAAAGCTGCGCGGGTCAGCGAGCCGTCCGGTCGAAAAATTGTCATGGTCTTTCCAAGCCGAAAAACCGCAATGCGACAGGCAGCCCATGCAATCGGCTTGATCCTTGCGGATAATATCCCGCTCGTCAGGCGTGACGAAGACAATCGTGTTATCCGGCGTTTTCAATGCAGCCGAAAATCCGCGCGCATCCCATTCACGTGCGCGTTGCAAATCATGCGGCGTGACCCAGAAATTCTTGGCGCGCACACCAACATCAAGATTGGCGGTATGATCGCCAGCCTGCTCGGTAGAAAATGGAATCTGCCGTTCTGATCGCGCTTGCAGCTCGCGAAGGAACGGATTGATAACCGCGCTAGAATAAAAACCGGTTGGCGAAAATTTATGGAGCAGCACGCCGCCTTCTGGAATTTTCGTCAAATGGTCCTTCCAGCCTTGCGGTATCGGACTTTCTTTCGTCAGCAAAGGCCGCGTGCCAAACTGGAAGGCTATGCTTCCCAGTTCATCATTGTCGATCCAGTTTTCCCATTCGCGCAAATACCACACGCCGCCCGCCATAATAATCGGCACATCGTCAGAAATGCCCTCCCCGCGCATAATATCGCGCAGAGCTTTTACCCGTGGATAGGGATCCTGCGGTTCACGCGGATCTTCTGCATTGGACAATCCGTTATGTCCGCCGGCAAGCCATGGATCTTCATAAACCACCGCTCCCATAAGTTCAGGAACCTTGTGATAGGCACGTTTCCATAGCGCCCGAAATGCGCGAGCCGATGAAATAATCGGCAGATAGTTCACGTTAAAACGTGCCGCAATTTCGGACAGCTTATATGGCATACCAGCGCCGCAGGTTACACCGGTTACCATGCCCTTTGTGCGTTCGAGAACACCTTCCAGCACTTCTTGCGCGCCGCCCATTTCCCATAGAACGTTGATGTTAATCGCGCCTTTACCTGACGCCATGTCATAGGCCCGTTTCACCTGTTCGGTCGCGCCATCAATCGCATACTTAATGAGCTCCTGATGCCGGTCACCGCGTTTTTTACCGTGATAAATTTGCGGTATTACCTCGCCCATTTCGTCATAGCTATCGGCATTAACCGCTGACACGGTACCGATGCCACCAGCAGCAGCCCAAGCGCCGGAACTTGCATGGTTTGTCGCGGCAACACCCTTGCCGCCTTCAATCAGCGGCCACACTTCTTTGCCGCCGTAATTTATGGGTTTCAGACCCTTGAACACTCACTTACCCCTTATATTGCGACCCCGACGCCATCAGCGTCCTATTTTTGTAAATCGCCTAACCGAAATTATCGGCCATGTCGCGCAAAATCCTTAAGGCCCATGGCATCGCCATAAAGCTGGCGATAGCGTTCAAACATCGTATCGGCGCGATATTCGCGCTGCGCCAATTCTGCATTGGCCAACGCCAGTTTGGAACGCAATCCACTATCTTTAACAAGCGCCTTGATTGCCGCTGCCAGCTCCGCTTCATTACTTCTGGGTATGATATAGGGCTTGTTCGCTTCAGCGACAATATGACGAACGTCGCCAACATCGGTTGAAACAACGGCGCAACCCGCCGCCATCGCCTCGACCAGAGAAATCGGATATTGTTCGCTATCCGAAGAAAGCGCGAAGATATCGAACAGCCCGACATAACGATGCGGGCCAGATAGAAAGCCCGGCATGATGACATGATCCGACATTCCGGTCCTGTCTGCCTCTGCCATAATCTCTGCGCGCGCAGGCCCCTCGCCAGCGATAACTAGCCTAACATGGCTTCCGGCCTGTGACACTGCACGGATAAGCCGAGGCAGGTTCTTTACACGCCTCAGGCCAGCGACCGTCCCGATGACGATCTCTCCCTTCTGCGTATCAAGCCCGGGAATGGTATTGGCCTCCGGCGGCTTGCGGTAGGCATCAACATCAATACCGTTGGGGATGCGCTGGAGCTTTCCTTTCGGCTGTTTCCAAATATTAAGCGCGATATCTTCCAGCGTTTTTGAAGGAACAACCAACGCATTGGAACTTCGCAGGGCACCAGCGCGGAACCAGTTGCGCTTCCAGTTTAGCTTTTCATTCTCATCCTCGTTAAACCCGTCCTCATGGTGGATTAGCGGCGGGACATCTTTGCCGCCGCCAAGCAATTTATGTGCCATAACGCCATCCATCGATCCCCAATTATAGCTGAGGATGAGATCGAAATTTTTGAAATAGGCAATCAGCTTGCGGTACCGGCCAAGCGCGGGCTTACCAAGCAGAGACGGCGCAGCATCACCGGGAAAATCGACATCAATGACGCTGTCGATGGCATCTCGGGCGCCAAGCGCTTCATTGTCGCCTACAAGCACGGTATGCTCCGCTGCATCACCAAAGTGATTCATCAATTTAACCGTGCGGGCTTCCTTGCCGCCAAGATCAAACGTGCTGTGCAGATGCAATATTCGCGCGCGCGTCATGCTTGCCTTTCTTGAACAACCCTGCGCAAACAGGGCCAATGCATATCGAACCAGTTTCCTCTCCCTACAAAGCTGATCCAAAAATCACCACCCCTGCAGCGGGCCTGAGTGAAAAAATCGGTGATCCAGCCGTTCCCGCCGAATTTCCCAAAGGCATTTTGCGTTGGCGCAACGACCGCTGGGCAGACACGGTTGGCTTGGGGACGCTGCCTGACGAAAAATGGCTCGCGCATTTTGGGCGGTTCGAGGCTTTGCCAGATAATCTACCAACACCGCTGGCACTTCGGTATCATGGCCATCAGTTTCGAAACTATAATCCCGACATAGGCGATGGGCGCGGATTTCTGTTCGCGCAGATGCGCGACCATTTGGGCCGCCTGATGGATTTGGGCACGAAAGGTACCGGGCAAACACCGTTTAGCCGTGATGGTGACGGGAAGCTGACCTTAAAAGGTGCGGTTCGCGAATTGCTGGCGACAGAGATGCTCGAGGCGCTTGACGTCCATACTTCGAAGACTTTCTCGATCGTCGAAACCGGTGAGGAATTATGGCGCGGCGATGAACCCTCGCCCACTCGCTCAGCCGCTCTCGTTCGCCTTTCACACAGCCACATAAGGTTCGGCAGTTTCCAGCGTATTGCCTTCGAGCAAAATGAGGAAATGATGCATGCGTTGGTCTGCTATAGCCTGCGAGAGCTTTATGCGGCCGAGCCATCGGATAATCCCGCCGCGCAACTGCTCGAACTTGTCGTGCCGCGCATCGCTGATCTCGCCGCCAGCTATATGGTTGCCGGATTTGTCCACGGCGTGCTGAATACCGACAATATGAATATTACCGGCGAGAGCTTTGACTATGGCCCATGGCGGTTTACGCCGAAATGGGACCCTGGCTTTACCGCGGCCTATTTCGATCATCAGGGCTTGTACGCTTTCGGCCGGCAAGCCGAGGCGATGCACTGGAATCTTGGGCAATTGGCGGTCGCATTGCGCCTTATTTGCGAAGCTGAGCCATTGATAGCGGCGCTAGAGAAATTTCCAGCCCTGTTTCAGGCGGCAATCGTTCGGCGCTTCTTGTGGCGGCTGGGTTTAAACTCCAATGATGAAGCATCCGACCGCCAACTGGTTGAAGCGGCGGAACGCGCGATGATGGCGGAAAATATTGAAATTGATATCTTCTTCTTAAGGCATCACGCCAAATCAAGTCTCGATTGGCAGGCCGGAAGCGAAGAATATAAGAAATTTCTTAAGCAACTGGACCAATATCAGATCAGTGATACCGCCAACCCCGGTACTGACATCGCAGTCTGCTCAATGCATATTGAGGAAGTGGAGAGCATTTGGGATGCGATTGCAAAGGACGATGATTGGGTTCCGTTGGATACAAAAATCATTGAAATCCGGAAATATTCTAATTTCTTACACGGTAAGTAAATTTCAATTTTACTTGATTATGCACATTGCAGACGCGCATATGTTAACCATTCTGGGCAAAAAACAGGCAATCTTGTAAATTGAGCGAACTGATTTCATATGAACCGGCGACAGGCGCCGAGCTTTGGCGGGGCCAAACTGGAGACGCGAGCGCAGAAGTTTCTGTGGCGCGCGACGGCTGGCCAAGCTGGGCTGCTGCCCCCCTGTCCGAACGCATCGAGAAGGTTCGCGGTTTTGCCAACCGTATCAAAGCCAATAGTGATCAATTTGCTGATCTGATTGCCAGGGAAACTGGCAAGCCTTTGTGGGAAGCGCGCACAGAGGTCGAATCTGTCATCGCAAAAATTGATGTTTCGATCAAAGCTTTTGCCGACCGAACATCGCAGCGCAGAATTGACGGAAAGCCGGGAACCCGCAATGCGTTACGCCACAAGCCGCATGGCGTTCTGGCCGTACTTGGCCCTTATAATTTCCCTGCACATTTGCCGAATGGACATATTATTCCAGCATTGATTGCTGGCAACGCCATCGTTTTCAAACCGTCAGAAAAAACACCGGCTGTCGGGGAGATGCTTGTCGACCATTACCGAAAAGCCGGCATTCCCGAAAAGGTAATCCGGATTGTTCAAGGCGGACCAAAAGAGGGCAAGGAATTATCCGCACATCGCGGGATAGACGGGCTATTATTTACGGGTTCCTCCCAAACCGGAATTGCATTGCACAAGCAATATAGCACCCGGCCTGACAAGATTTTGGCGCTTGAAATGGGTGGCAACAATCCGATCATCGCTTGGGATACACGCGACATTCACAGCGCCGCTGTAATTATCATCCAGTCTGCCTTTACCACCGCGGGCCAGCGCTGCACTGCTGCGCGGCGGCTGATCGTCAAAGATGATCTATATGAACCGCTTATCGCAGAAGTAAAAAGACTTGCCGATCGGTTGGTAATTGATGAACCGCACAGCGATCCTGCTCCTTTCATGGGGCCGGTGATAGATAATAATGTCGCCGACATGCTGACCGAGAGCTTTGTTGCACTCATGAGCCACGGCGGCAGGCCGATCAAACATATGGCGCGTCCGGTCCCGGGCCGTCCGTTTGTCACGCCCGGAATAATCGACGTAACCGAAATGAAAGAGCGCCCCGATATCGAGCTATTCGGGCCTCTTCTTCAGGTTATTCGCGTTCCCGATTTTGCCAGCGCCATCAATGAAGCAAATAATACCCGCTTTGGCCTTTCGGCATCTCTGCTGGGTGGCACGCCGCAGCAATATGACGAGTTTTGGGCGAATAGCCGCGCAGGCATCGTTAACTGGAACGCGCCAACCAACGGCGCGTCATCCTCCGCGCCATTTGGCGGCGTTGGTCTATCGGGCAATCACCGGCCAAGCGCATATTATGCGGCGGATTATTGCGCATATCCGGTCGTTTCATCAGAAAATGAAATCCCCAAAGCGATGCTTGGCATTGGCCTGAAAGAAGATGAATACGGCTCGGGAACTGAAACGGAAACGGAAAATGCCGAACCTGCTAGCTCGGGGCAGGCCGGTGCTGATACTCCGGCCGCCTAAAGCAAAACTTGGTTAGCCCCAAAATATCATGATTTGCCGAATTGGCGCTCCATGCGCATTTTGGCGGCATGGAAAAATCACCTGAAAATTCGAAAGTTTATTTGGTCGGCGCCGGTCCCGGCGATCCCGACTTGCTAACATTGAAAGCCGCGCGATTGATCGCCAATGCAGACGTCATTGTGCATGACGGCCTTGTCGATCCAGCCGTTATGGCGATGACAAATCCCGCAGCCCGCCATATCTCCGTCGCCAAACAGCGCAGCAAACACAGCGTTCCGCAAGATGGCATCAATGCGATTTTAGTGCGCGAGGCAAAGGCAGGGCAACTCGTGGTTCGCTTAAAGGGCGGCGATCCGTTCGTATTTGGTCGTGGCGGTGAAGAGGCCGAAGCTTGCCGCGATGCGGGCATAGACGTAGAAGTTGTACCGGGCGTTTCTGCTGCTCTCGGCTGTGCAGCGGAAGCCATGCTGCCCCTCACCCACCGCGACGCCGCCAGCGCCGTCAGCTTTGTGGCGGGCCAATGCAAAGGGCTGACTGATCAGAACTGGTCTGGCCTCGCTGGCCAAGGCCGAACGCTGGTCATTTATATGGGCGTTGCGACGGCCAGCGATATTACCGAAAAGCTAATCGAAGACGGGGTTTCACCCGACATGCCGGTTGCTGTCTTGGAGCGCGGAACCCGCGAAGGCGCGCGCGCTATCCGCACGTTGCTAACTGACTTGGGCGATATGATTGGCCGCGAAGGCGTGAAAAGCCCTGCAATCATTGTCGTCGGCGATGTTGTTCTGAAATCCGATGCGGAAGACATGCTCCAGAAATATGCAATGCAGGCGGAGATGGCCCAATGAAGCTGCTTACCGGAAATGATTTGAAGTCGGGCCTCGTAATTTGGTGGACTGGCGATGGCTGGTCTCCGCGTGTCGAGGGTGCGGTTGATGCAGGCGACCAAGGCGAAAGCATATTGGCGGTGGAAGAAGCCGCGCGCCGCGTGAATGCTTCTTATATCGTCGATGCAGAAGGCGGCATGCCCGTCCATATCAAAGAACGCGTCCGCGCCGCTGGCCCGACAGTGCGCGCCGATTTGGCGGTTAATCCAGACATTGTGATCGAGAAGGCCTGAATATGTATAAGTATGACAATTATGATCAGGCGATGGTCGATGCCCGCGTGCAAGAATTTCGCGGTCAGGTTGAACGACGCCTTGCTGGCAAAATTACCGAGGATCAGTTCAAGCCACTGCGCCTGATGAACGGGCTATATCTTCAACTACACGCCTATATGCTGCGCGTTGCTATTCCTTATGGCACGCTAAACAGCGGGCAAATGCACATGCTGGCCCATATCGCGCGCAAATATGATCGCGGCTATGGCCATTTCACAACGCGGCAGAATATCCAGTATAACTGGATCAAGCTGGAGGAATGCCCTGACTTGCTGGACGAGCTGGCCAGCGTTGAAATGCATGCCATCCAGACCAGCGGCAACTGCATCCGCAACATTTCATCGGATCAATATGCTGGCGCTGCTGCAGATGAAGTTGCCGACCCGCGTCCGTGGGCCGAATTGCTACGCCAGTGGAGCAGCTTTCATCCGGAATTCAGCTATCTGCCGCGCAAGTTCAAATTTGCCGTGATCGCGGCGGATGAAGATCGTGCCGCCATGCGCCTGCATGATATTGGCATTCAATTGGTGAAAAAGGATGGCGTGCTTGGCGCAAAATTCTTCGTTGGCGGTGGCATGGGCCGAACGCCAATGATCGGTCCTGAAATCCGTGATTTTGTTCCGGCTGAAGATTTGCTGTCATATACCGAGGCCTGCCTGCGCGTTTACAATCGCTATGGCCGCCGCGACAATATGTATAAGGCGCGCATCAAAATTCTGGTCCATGAAATTGGCGCGGATGAATATCGCCGTCAGGTCGAAGAAGAATTTGCTCATGTCAAAACGCTGGGCATTGATCCGCCTTTGGCTGAATTTGAGCGCATAACCGAATATTTCGCGCCGCCAGCATTTTCCGCAGACGCCGACGCAAAACTTGACCGCAGCGATCCCGATTTTGCCGTCTGGCTGGACCAGAATGTGAAGCCGCATAAGCAAGATGGCTACTCAATCGTCAATATCAGCCTGAAGCCTATCGAGGGCATTTCCGGCGACGCATCGGCAGATCAAATTGACGCGATGGCCGATATTGCAGAGCGTTATAGCTTTGACGAATTGCGCGTCACCCATGCGCAAAATATCGTCTTGCCTCATGTCGCCAAACGCGATCTGCATGCCGTTTGGTCGGCATTGCGTAATGAAGATCTGGCCGATGCAAATCTTGACCTGATCAGCGACATTATCGCCTGCCCGGGTCTGGACTATTGCAGCTTGGCCAATGCGCGCAGCATTCCGGTGGCGCAGAAGATTGCGAAACGGTTCGAAAATCTGGACCGTCAGCGCGACTTGGGTGAGCTTAAACTCAAAATTTCAGGCTGCATCAATGCCTGCGGCCATCACCATGCCGGACATATCGGCATCCTGGGCGTCGACCGGAAGGGTGTTGAAAATTACCAACTAACCTTTGGCGGATCGGGTGCAGAAGATGTCTCGGTTGGCAAGATTATCGGACCGGGATTTGACGAAGACGGCGTTGTCGATGCTGTCGAAAAAGCCACCGAGGTTTACAAAGAACAACGCGAAGATGGCGAACGTTTTCTGGATACATACCGCCGTATCGGGGTCGCGCCATTCAAGGAGGCGATCTATGCCAAATAATCTCCGCTACCGCGATGACGAAGCGAGTGATCAGCCATTGGTCGCGCTCGATGCCTTTCCCGGCCAATCAAACGCGACTGCCGTGCGGATTGAACCGGGTGAAGATGCGCGCAAATTGATTCCACATCTGGATAGGCTGGCATTGATAGAAGTCGCCTTCCCCGCGTTTCGTGACGGGCGCGGATATTCCTCTGCACGCATTTTGCGTGAGGCCGGCTATAAGGGTGAGCTGCGCGCGCACGGCGATGTGCTGGTCGATCAGATCGCCTATATGCGCCGCTGCGGCTTTGATAGTTTTGCGCCCGATGCACCGCTTGATCCAGCCGCGGTCGAAAGCGCTTTGAGCAACTATGACAATGTCTATCAGGGAGCTGCCGATAGCGCTGTTCCGATCTGGAAGCTTCGCCATGGGTGAAGCCGCCCGCGTCATCGATACTATCGAAACCGGACCGCGCTTTACGGCGGCTGACGCGCTGCGCCTGAATGATAGGTTTCAGGATCATGATACCGCAGAAATGCTCAAAGCACTGCTGGAAGAAAATTTGCTTGGCGATGCAGCTATCGTTTCAAGTTTCGGTGCGGAAAGCGCCGTATTGCTGCATCTGATTGGCAGCATAAAACCCGGCATTCCGGTCATTTTCCTCGAGACTGGCAAGCATTTTCCCGAAACACTGGAATATCGTGACCTGCTGACCAAACGTATTGGCCTGACCGGTCTGCGCAATGTGACACCCGATGCTGCATTGCTTGGTGAGAAAGATGAAAGCGGCCTGCGCTGGTCTTATGATCCAGATGGCTGCTGCGACATTCGCAAGGTGCTACCACTCAAGAAAGCACTGGCAGGATATGATGCTCAATTTAGCGGACGCAAAGCATTCCAGTCCGACACGCGGGCTAGCTTACCCCGGTTTGAGATTTCCGAAGGGCGATTGAAGGTCAATCCCCTGATCGATTGGGACAAAGCGCGCATCAACGCCTATATCGCCGAGCACAACCTGCCTGCACATCCGTTGGTCGAACAAGGCTACCCCTCCATCGGCTGCGCACCCTGCACATCAAAAGTCCTCCCTGGCGAAGACCCCCGTTCAGGCCGCTGGAAAGGTTGGGACAAGGATGAATGCGGCATTCACACGCCGGTTGTTGAAGACGATACCGGAGCGAATGATCCGGTGTTTTGAGGACTATACCTTCGGGAAGAAATATTCCTGCACATCTTTGGCAATACGCGCGGGCTGCATGGTTTCGGCGTCGATGCAGCACCAGCTGGAACGGACCTCTGCCAAAACTTCTTCGCCGCGTTTGATGACGGTTTCGTAGAAACTGCGCGCGCCTTTTACTTTTTCAAGCACGACATTGGCTATCAATTCATCGTCCAAGAAGGCCGGTTTGCGATATGTAATTTCATGCGTCACCGCGACCCACAGATATTTTGCGGCGGCTTCCGGCGGGGCGAGCTTGTTCCAATGCGAAAGAACGGCTTCTTGCACCCAGGTGAGATAATTTGCATTATTCACATGGCCCATGAAATCAATGTCACCGGCTTTGATGTCGATAGTATGCAGATGGGGGAGCGGGGTTGTCATAATTCTCTATTCTGGTTTGATCGGCTTGGCCGCCTTGGGAGAGCTCAGCTTACATAGGTGTCAGCAGCGAATAATACCACTGTTATTCGCCAAGTAAGATTAAGCTTTCATGACTGGGCGAGAATTAGATCGCCGCCGAGCTATCACTCGTAATCCTGGCCGCCCCATTGGTCTTCGGCAAGGTCGGTAAAACGGGTAATTTTCGCTTCGAATTTCATCCGCACTTTGCCCGTCGAGCCGTGCCTTTGTTTGGCGATTAGCAATTCTGCAATGCCGTGGATTTCCTCCATCTTTGCAACCCACTGCGCATGTGCACCTTCGTCACTGGGATCGGGCTGTTTATTCGCCTCGTAATAATCCTCGCGGTAAATGAACCAGACCATGTCGGCGTCTTGCTCGATCGAACCGGATTCACGTAGATCAGAAAGCAGCGGACGTTTGTCATCACGTTGCTCCACTGCACGGCTGAGCTGTGCCAGCGCGATAACCGGGACGTTTAGCTCTTTCGCGAGCGTTTTGAGACCCCGGCTAATTTCCGAAATTTCATTCACGCGGTTGTCCGAACTACGACCTGACCCTTGCAGCAATTGAAGGTAATCGACCACGATAAGGCCAATTCCGTGCCGTCTTTGCAGCCGCCGCGCACGTGTCCTGAGCGCCGCGATAGTCAGCGCGGGCGTATCGTCGATAAACAGCGGTAGTTCTTCCAGCTCGCGTGATGCACGGCTTAACTCGCGGAAATCATCCTTACTAATCTTGCCCATACGCAGCAGCTCTGCGCTAATCCCGGATTGCTCGGCAAGGATACGCGTCGCCAGCTGATCCGCCGACATTTCAAGGTTGAAGATCGCGACCTTTGCGCCAGCGCCTTTTTCTTCCTCTATCCCGTCTTCGCGTTCTTGCACCCATCGGCGCGCGGCATTGAAGGCAATATTGGTGGCGAGCGATGATTTACCCATGCCGGGACGGCCAGCAACAATGATAAGGTCCGAATTATGCAAGCCGCCGCATTTGGTATTGATGCTGTCGAGGCCAGTCGTCACGCCCGATAAGTTACCGCCGGAGTTGAGCGCCTTTTCAACATTTTTGATCGCTTCGGTGGATGCGGTCAGGAAGGTCTTCATCCCGCCGCTTTCACCGTCACCTTCGGCTACCTTATAAAGCGCGCTTTCCGCATTCTCTATCTGCCCCTTCGGATCGACATCAACGCTGGTGTCGAGCGCATCGTCGACAAGGTTACGGCCAACCGAAATCAATTCGCGCAGCAAAGCCAGATCATAAATCTGCTGCGCAAAATCGCGCGCGCCGATCAGGCCTGCGCCATCCGCCGTTAACTTCACCAGATAGCCCGGACCGCCAAGCTCCTGCATTGCCTCATCGGCTTCAAAAAATGGTTTCAGCGTGACCGGTGTGACCATCATGTTGCGATCGATCAGGCGCAATATCTGTTCGTATATCCGGCCATGGAGCGCTTCAAAGAAATGCTCAGGCGTCAGTTTTATCGAAACATCCTCGACGATTCTATTGTCGATCAAAAGCGCACCAAGAAACGCTGCCTCCGCTTCGATATTGCGGGGCAATCGTTGTTCTTCGCCATCATTGCTGGCGGCAAGTATCATTGGTTCTGCCATGCCGCCTTCTCCCCCAGTTCGTGGCCGCACGCAAGGGGGGCACAAAAAGAAGTTCGGGGACATATCCGGCATAGAGCTGTGGAAAAAGATTTCACGCCCCTTGCCCCGCGCCCGCAAGCGGCTAACACAGACATATGAGCGACGCGCGGATCATGAAAGTCGAATTGGACGAGGCCACAATTTTGTGGCGCAATGCCGATATCGAACAAGAGCGCCGCGTCGCGATATTCGATCTGATCGAAGATAATAGTTTTAAACCGCTTCGCGAACATGCCGATGGATATGCCGGTCCCTATCAATTGCAAATGAGCGTTCAGGAAGGGCGCCTGATATGGGACATCCGGCGCGAAGATGGCGGTGAATTGGAGACGTTGATCCTGTCACTGGGCCGCTTCCGGCGGCCTATCCGCGACTATTTCGCGATCTGTGACAGTTACTATCAAGCCATCCGCAAATCGAGCGCTGCCGAGATTGAGACCATCGATATGGCCCGCCGGGGCGTGCATAATGATGCCGCCGAACTGCTTATGGAACGGCTCGACGGAAAGGTGGAGGTCGACTTCACCACTGCAAGACGATTGTTTACGCTCATCTGTGTGTTGCATATCAAGGGTTAGGTAAATTTGTGATTCGCAGGTAGAAAAAGAACCAGCGTTAGGGGACAAACGGCACATGGCCGGAGGTAGACAAAATTTGGTACGGATGGCGGCCATATTGCTCGCGGTGCTTTTGGGCATCTATGCCATATGGAGCTATGCCGCCGGATGGGTGCCATCTCGCGATGAATTTGCCACGCAGGGTATCGTGATTAGCGATGCGAGCGGAAAAGCAAATTGGGAACAGCTTCGCAATACCGGCGTCGATTTTGCCTATATGCGCGCCACGGCTGGCACCGATGAACGCGATGAGACATTTAGCGCAAATTGGGCGGCGGCCAAGGATGCAGGTGTGCGGTTCGGCGCGGTTCAGGAATTTGACACCTGCCGACTTGCCAAAGATCAAGGCACGCTCTTCATCACAACGGTACCGCGCAACGCCAATGCCCTGCCCCCCGCGATCCGGTTGAATTTCAGCGACACTTGCAAAAGCAAACTGAACCGAAGCGCTCTCATTTCGGAACTTGCGACAATCATTAATCAGATCACCACTCACACGGGAAGCCCGCCGTTACTATCGCTTAGCAAAGCTTTCGAAAATGAATATCAACTCAGTAAGGCATTCCCTGAAATACAGTTATGGGTGGAAGGCACCTATTTCCTCCCCGAATATACTGCGCGGCCGTGGGTCATGTGGACAGCCAATACAGAACGTGAAATTGATGGAATTGAAAACCCGGTGGGCTGGGTAGTGGTGAGAAATTGAAAGACGATGTTTCCTTCTTGATTGAAGCCGCAAAAAAGGCTGCGGGTAATGCCTATGCGCCTTATTCCAACTATCATGTTGGCGCGGCATTGCTTTTGAATGATGGCGGTATCGTTACCGGCGCAAATTTTGAAAATGCCAGTTACGGCATGACGCTTTGCGCCGAGACTATCGCAATTGCCAAGGCGAGCAGCGATGGACAAATGGATAAGATTATCGCAATTGCCGTCGCCGGCGGACCAGCCGGTAAAATCGCGATGGGTGATGCGGTCACGCCTTGCGGGCGATGCCGCCAGATCATCAAGGAAGTTGCCGACGTAACAAAGCGCGACATTCCGGTGCATTGCGTTCATGCAAACGGCCATCATACTTATAAACTATCCGAATTGCTCCCCAATGCCTTTGGTCCTTCAAACCTCGCCTGAATAGAAAGAACCGCAAATGCCGATACTCTCCGACAAATGGATCCGTAACGAAGCGCATCACATGAGCATGATCGAACCTTTTGTCGAAGGCCAAAAGCGGGAAGGTTCCATCAGCTATGGTCTATCCTCTTACGGATATGATGCGCGTGTGTCAGACGAGTTTAAAATCTTCACCAACGTCAACAGCTCAGTCGTTGACCCGAAAAACTTTGACCCCGATAGCTTCATCGATCGCAAAACCGATTGCTGCGTCATTCCGCCCAACAGTTTCGCTCTTGCCCGCACAGTAGAATATTTCCGTATCCCGCGCGATGTGCTTGTCATTTGCTTAGGTAAATCAACATATGCTCGCTGCGGCATTATCGTGAATGTCACGCCGCTGGAGCCGGAATGGGAAGGGCATGTGACCCTTGAATTTTCAAACACCACGCCGCTGCCTGCA
>CAKZNA010000288.1 GCA_937129355.1 uncultured Sphingomonadales bacterium
GGCGCAAAAATGGTCACCGCCGTCGCCACCGCGCGCGTGCCAAAGGTAACGGTGATTGTCGGCGGCAGCTTTGGCGCGGGCAATTACGGCATGTGCGGGCGTGCCTATTCGCCCAGATTTTTGTTTAGCTGGCCCAACTCGCGCATATCCGTGATGGGCGGCGAACAGGCAGCGAGCGTCTTAGCCACCGTCCACCGCGATGCGGATAAATGGAGCGACGAAGAGGCCGAAGCCTTCAAGGAACCGATCCGGCAGAAATATGAGGATGAGGGCAATCCCTATTACGCCACCGCGCGCAACTGGGATGATGGCATCATCGACCCCGCGCAAACCCGTGATGTGCTGGGTCTCGCCTTCGCCGCGACGCTCGAGGCACCGATGGATGAAGAGGCAGGCTTTGGCCTGTTTAGGATGTGAGGAATGGATAAAGCACGGAAAAATGAATTAAAAAAACAAGTACGACTTGCAGAACGCCAACGCTGGCTCGATGCCATGCCTGTATCGGTTGTGCAATTTGAAGCTCTTTTGAACGGGCTCGATAATTGTTTAGATGAGACACCATGCAATCACGACCATTCTCTCACAGAAAAATGCTGTTCTGAACTTGGTTTTGATCCAATCCCCTTGGTCAATTGGGCAAAGGAAAATGGTGGATATTGCGACTGCGAACTTCTGGCGAATCTGGAAGACCCATTTGAAGATGCGAAAATGGCTTTAATATGATCAAATCCCTCCTCATAGCCAACCGTGGTGAGATTGCTTGCCGGATCATCCGCACTGCGCGGGAGATGGGTATTCGTACCATCGCGGCCTATTCGGATGTCGATGCAAAGGCGCTGCATGTGCGGTCTGCCGATGAGGCCGTTCACATAGGCCCATCGCCTGCCGCCGAAAGCTATCTTGTGGGTGACAAGATTATTTCCGCCGCGAAGGAAAGCGGCGCGGAGGCTATTCATCCAGGATACGGCTTCCTTTCGGAGAATGCGGAATTTGCGCAGGCTGTGATCGATGCGGGCCTGATCTGGGTCGGGCCGAAACCGGCGAGCATCACCGCAATGGGCCTGAAAGATGCGGCCAAGACGTTGATGGCCGATGCAGGCGTTCCCGTGACGCCGGGCTATATTGGCGACAATCAGGATGCGGATTATCTCGCAAGCCAAGCCGAGGAAATCGGCTATCCCGTTCTGATCAAAGCCGTTGCTGGCGGCGGCGGGAAGGGGATGCGCAAGGTTGATGATGCGGCGGATTTTGCCGATAGCCTGACATCCTGTCAGCGCGAAGCCAAGGCGAGCTTTGGCAATGATATCGTGCTGATCGAAAAATGGATCGAAAGCCCGCGCCATATCGAGGTGCAGGTGTTTGGCGATAGCCACGGCAATGTCGTGCATCTGTTCGAACGCGATTGTTCGCTGCAACGCCGCCACCAAAAGGTGATCGAGGAAGCCCCCGCGCCGGGCATGGATGAAGCCACCCGCGAAGCCGTTTGCGGTGCAGCGGTGCAGGCCGCCAAAGCGGTGAATTACGAAAATGCCGGCACGATTGAGTTTATTGCCGATGCCAGCGACGGCCTGCGCGCGGATAAAATCTGGTTCATGGAAATGAACACGCGGTTGCAGGTCGAACATCCCGTAACCGAAGAAATTACCGGCGTCGATCTGGTCGAATGGCAGCTCCGCGTCGCCAGCGGCGAGGCGTTGCCGAAGAAACAGGATGAGCTATCGATCAACGGCCATGCGATTGAAGCGCGGTTGTATGCAGAGGATCCGGCGACAGGGTTTTTGCCGAGTGTGGGGCGGTTCGAAAATTTTTGCGAATGGACCATCGGAAGCCGTATTGAAACCGGGGTTGAGAATGGCCTGAACCCCGTC
>CAKZNA010000289.1 GCA_937129355.1 uncultured Sphingomonadales bacterium
CGGCCGAGATCTTTGCCGCATCTTCGGGTGCTAATGATTGTGCTTCAGTCACTGGCAAACCGGCTTCACCGAATGATTGGAAGAAATATTCACCATGGCCGCCATGCATCGCGGCATCGACGGGCGGCGAGGGCGATTGTCCTTCTACAGCCATTGCCGCAACCAATTGCATGCAGCCATATCCATAGCATTCTATGCCCCATGCAAGCGCCAAAGCCCTTGCCGCCGAAATTCCAACCCGAACGCCGGTAAAGCTTCCCGGGCCGACATTGACGTGGATTGCATCGGCGCGGCCATTTTCCGGTAGGTTTTGGATGAGCGGAATCAACCGCTCTGCATGCCCGCGGCCAAGCTCCTGATATTCGCCAGCCACCAGCTTGCCATCGTCGAACAAAGCGACCGAACAAGCGGGTGTAGCGGTATCGATAACAAGCCTTCTCATGGAAAGCGGCCTAGCTTATCAAGCGACGGTGTTAAAGCGGCTAAATTCAGGGCGCGGGCTCCGGTCGAATATGCTCTCCGGATCACCATAGCCAAGCGTTGAAATGAAATTTGATTTCACTTTTGTGTCACCGAAAAATCCAGCATCAACGGCTGCATTGTCAAACCCCGACATTGGCCCCGTATCCAGACCGAGTGCTCTTGCGGCCATTATAAAATAGCCGCCTTGCAATGTGCTGTTCCGAAATGCAGTGCTTTCGATCAGTGCATCATTGCCGACAAACCAGCTTTTCGCATCATCATGCGGAAACAGGTCAGGCAAATGTTCGTAAAATTCCAGATCCATACCGATGATGGCGGTTACCGGAGCGCTCAGTATCTTTTCACCGTTGGATGGCATTGCCATTGCCGCCAGCTTCTTTTTGGCATCATCGCTTGTGCACCAGATAATCCGCGCGGGCAGGCAGTTTGCCGATGTCGGGGCCATTTTCATCAGGTCCCAAATGGCGTGCAATTGCTCATCGCCAACTGGTTTGCCCAGATAGCCGTTATAGGTTCGCGCTTCGCGGAATAATTGATCTAGGGCTGCATCGTTTAAAGGCGCGTTGACTGGCATAGTGTCTCTCTGTTCTGTGGTGAATTAGGCCGCACGAACCTCGGTAACTTCTGGCACATAATGTTTCAAAAGCTGTTCAATGCCGTTTTTCAAAGTGGCGCTGGATGATGGGCAGCCTGCGCAGGCGCCCTGCATTTGTAAGAACACGATACCTTTTTGGAAACCGCGATAGACAATGTCACCGCCATCATTGGCAACGGCAGGACGCACCCGCGTTTCGATCAGTTCTTTGATCTGCACGACGATTTCTTCATCGGCTGGGTCATCAAGAGGAAGGTCTTCTTCGGCTGGAACGGCAATATCGCCGGCGGTGCCAGCTTTAAACAGCGGCATGTTGGCCGAGAAATGATCTAGTAATATTGCAAGAACATCAGGTTTCAAATCGGCCCAATTTACGCCCGGACCAGCCGTTACAGAGATAAAGCTGCTGCCGAAAAATACGCCTGTCACATCGCCGAGATTGAACAGAGCCTCCGCCAGCGGCGATGCTTCGGCTTCTTCGGGATCGGCAAAATCACGCGTGCCAGACGTCATAACGGCCTGACCCGGCAAAAATTTGATTGTCGATGGGTTCGGGGTGGTTTCGGTTTCAATAAGCATGCTTGCCATGTGGCGTCGGAGCGGCGAAAAGGCAAGTGGCGTAGGACAATTTGAGAGGAAGCGATAAAGCAATGGCTGATCAATCTGGCAAAGTGGCATGGATAACGGGCGCGTCTTCTGGAATTGGAGAGGGACTAGCAAAAGCATTTGTTGCAGATGGCGGGGCCGTCATTCTGTCCGGACGTAAAGTCGCTGAATTAGAGCGCGTTGCCAGCGAAAGCGGTGCGGCTGAACGCTGTCACATACTTCCGTTTGAGACGACCGATTTCGCCGCGCTTCCCGAATTGGCGAAACAAGCCATCGCGTGGAAGGGGCAAGTTGATATTCTGGTCAATAATGCGGGTATTTCCCAGCGGTCACTCGCCGTGAATACGGATTTTTCCGTCTATCAAAAGATCATTGATGTTGATTTGCTTGCGCCCATCGCGTTGACGCAGGCGTTGCTGTCACATCTCGTCGGGCTTGATAAGGCAGCCGTTATAAATATTTCCAGCGTGGCAGGAAAAATCGGCGCGCCTTTGCGTACGGCTTACAGCGCAGCGAAGCACGGTATTATCGGTTATGGCGATAGCCTGCGCACCGAAGTCGCCGGGCAGGGCGTTCAGGTGCTTAATGTAGCACCAGGTTCGGTGAAGACAGATGTTTCGCGCAATGCGCTGAATGCTGACGGTAGCAGGCGCGGACAAAGCGATGATGCGATTGAAAATGGTATCTCGCCAAAGAAATGCGCGGAAATTATCTGGCAAGCCTTGAATGACGGAAAGCGGGAAGTCGTTGTGGCTGAAGGGCCAGAGGCAACTATGCCGCAAATGCGCGCTGCAGAGCCAGATAAGTTTTTCGATTTGATGGAGCAGATGATTGCGGGCGGTTATGCCAAAGAGCTAATCGACTAGCGGCTTATTCGCGTCCGGCGCGCAATGCTGCACCAGCGGCAAAGGGCGATAGCGCGGTAAATGCCATTGAAATGGCAACCAGCAATTGCATGGCATTTCCAGGATTATCGGCCAGAGAGCCCGCGCCAAAAATCAGTATTGGCACAGCAAGCGGGATGAGAAGCATACCGCCCAAAGCGCTGGCACTGTTTAGGCCCGCTGTTAACGCCGCGATTGTTACGCCAAGCCCCGCTAGGGCCGGCATCGCCAAAGCCAGCCCGGCAAGCAAAATAAAGAGCTTTCCTTCTGGAAGGCCGATCAATGCCGAGGCAACAAAGGTGGCGATGAGCAGCGGCACGCCAAAGGCAAAAAAATGACCCGCCATCTTCGCCGCAGCAACCCACTCGTCCGACCAGCCTCGTATCGTAAGTTGATCCAGCATTCCCGATTGCCTGTCGGGCAGGATCAGGCGTTCGATAGGAAGCAGGCTGGCCAGCAATGCCGCCACCCATAAAATACCGCCGCCCGTTTTGGCGAGCAATGCCTTGTCCGGGCCTGTGACAAATGGAAACAGCGTCGCAACAGCAAGAAAGAAGATGATGGGAAGCCACAGGCCTCCGCCGGTCCACGCGATCCGAATTTCGCGCATAAGGATGGCAGCAAAGCCGTTCATGCTGCTTTTCGTGCCGCTTTTTCATCCAGCGAAATTGTGGCTGCGACATTGATGGTCGCCGGCTGATGCGCGGCGACGACTGCTATTCCGCCATTTTGCGCGTGTTTTGTAAGGCGCGCATCCAGCCGGGCTGCATTGGCGCTGTCTAGGCCATTATAGGGTTCGTCCAGCAGCCAGATGTCGGCTTTGCTTGTAAAAATACGCGCCAATGCCGCGCGTTTGCGCTGACCAGTTGATAGATAGCTTAACGGAATTTCGGCAAGGGCGGCCAGATCGAGGGCGTTCAGCGCGTCTTGCTGTTCTGCCGCATCGGCGCCGTCCATTTTTGCCCAAAATTCAATCGCTTTTTCCAGCGTTAATCCCAAATCCAGTGAGAGGCGTTCATCCGTCAGTCCGATTTTTCCAGCAACGGTGCATCGTCCGCTTGCTGCTGGCAGAAGGCCTGCCATCAATCGCAACAAGGTCGACTTGCCGCTGCCATTCGCGCCGCGAAGCCAGATGATATCACCAGCCTGCGCGCCAAACGATAATTTTTGCAGCACGATGCGGCCGCCGCGGATGACGGCGACATTTTCCAATTGGATATTTGTAGCTGTTGCTTGACCGCCTGACATATTGGCTCATAGGCATAACGGGCAACAAAAGCCAAGCAAGGAGAAGGTGATGACTGTCCAAAGGCTGGACGAAGCCGCGCGCGAAAGTGAATTGTCAAAATTGCCCGAATGGAGCTTTGATGAAGCGGCGGGCGGTATCCGCCGGGAATTTACCTTTGGCGATTTTGCCGCCGCCTTTGCGTTTATGTCGCATGTGGCGATTTTGGCCGAGAAAGCGGATCATCATCCCGAATGGTCAAATGTCTATAACCGCGTGAATATATTGCTCACCACGCATGACGCGGATGGCCTGTCACAGCGAGACATTGATTTGGCGGCTCAGATAGACGCTATTTAGCGCTCAGCCTTCGGGCTTTAGAATATCGCCCAAATCGCCGACTAGTGCAGTTTCCTGTTTGCGCAATTTGCCGGGCATCCAGCGCGCAGCGAAGGCCAGCTGCTTGGCCATTTTATTGACCGGCGTATGCAGTTTCTTGCCATGCACAGCTTCCCAGGCGGCGGGGCCGATGATGGATACGGGGCTGACCATCACGCCGGAATCTTCGAGCAGCTCTTTGCCGCTTTTGTTGGATCCTTCAGCAACGCCAGAAATAATATTGGTGTCGATAAAACCGGGCATTAGGCAGCGTGACCGGATGCCATGTTTTTTGAATTCGATGTCATGCGACTCAGCAAGTCCGCGTACCGCAAATTTGGTGGCGCTATAGACGCTAAGGTCGGACACGCCGTAAATTCCGGCGGCAGAAGCGGTATATAACACGCAGGAACCGGGCGTGCTTTTGAGCATTTCGAAGCATGCGCGCGTTCCGCTTATCACGCCCGTCAGATTGATAGCGATCATCAGATCGATATCTTCGTCTTCCATTTCCTCAATGGGGCCGCCGCTGCCGATACCGGCATTGTTGAAAAACACATCCATCCGGCCGCCGCTTGCTTTGCCAAACTCGGCTACTGCTTTTGTCCATTGTTTGCGGTCGGTAACGTCCAGCTTGTGGATAGAGCTTGCGCCGTCGGGCAGCATTGCTGCTGTTTCCTGCATGCCATCCTGATTGACATCGGCTATTCCGACAAACCAGCCTTTATCAGCAAAATAGCGTGCAACTTCGCGGCCAAGGCCGGACGCAGCGCCAGTTATAAATATGCTCTTTTTCTCGCCTGTCATGGGCTCTCTCCTCATTCTCTCGCGCCAATGCCACCGCAAATCGCAGGTGCAGTCAAGCCCTTCTTGAACTAACGCTACGGCATTGGTAGGCAATTGTTCGGTATTTTTCTGGAGCGGACATGCGTTTAAGATTTTTGATCCTGATAGTGTCATTTTTTATGGCCGCGACTCCGGCCAAGGCGGAAATATTGGCGACATTTTACAGCCATGATTTCAGCGCCACCTACTTCCCGCATGCTTTCATTCGCGTTCAAGGAACGATTGAAGAAACGGGGGAGGAGATCGATACCAATTACGGCTTTACCGCAAAAAGCACATCTCCCGGCATCTTGTTTGGTTCCGTCAAACATATGATGGAGACCAAAAAAATCGGCTACGTCAACAAGAGCGACGCGCATTTCACGCTTCGGCTGGACGATGTCGGTTACGCCAAGCTGATGGCATTGGTGGAAGAGTGGACGAATATCGAAGGTAAAGGATATAACCTGAAAAAGCGCAATTGCGTGCATTTCGCGATGGAAATGGCGGCGTTGTTCGATTTGGATGTGAACCGGAAAAGCAAGTTCTTCAAAAAGCCGAAAAGCTTCATGAAGGAATTGATGGAGCTTAACCCCGAACTTGCGCTAATTTTACCAGACCAAACGCCCGCCGAAGAACCGGTTCAGATCGCTTCAAAACCCGTCGAATAAACATGCCATGTGAAAATGGCGGCAGCCCCGCGATGCGGGCTCCATTTCTTGGCTAACTTGCGCGCCTTCTTCTCATCAGGGCGGGTTTTCAGCGCCAATATACGTTTCACGCCTTCTTGCACCGCAAGATCACCGGCCGGCCATATATCGGCGCGTCCTTCGGCAAATAGAAGGTAGATTTCTGCGGACCAACGGCCAATGCCTTTGACCTGTGTCAGGTAGCTAATCGCTTCCTCATCATCTTCCGGTAGAGCGTCTAGCGGCAATGCGCCGGACAGAATAAGCTCCGCAAGTGACCGCGCATAGCCTTGCTTCTGACGCGATAGCCCGCAGCTGCGTAATTCATCGAAATCCCGCGCGATCAAGGCCTCTGCCGGACAGCCTTCGCCGAGCATCGCTTCCAGCTTGTTCCAGACCGAAGCTGCTGCGGCAACGCTGACCTGTTGCCCCACAATGGTTCTGAGCAGCGTCGTGTATCCGCGATCGCGAATGCGTGGTTCTGGATAACCGGAATGCGCGAGGGCATCTGCGAAGCCTTTATCCTGTAAAGCCAAGGCATCAATGGATTGCTTTATCTGCTCGGCAGTTAGTCCCATTATCTGGACATCTTGAGTAGCGCCATGGGCGGGCCGAAGGTGCGAGGGCCGATTTCCCACGTTAGCTTTTGAAGGCCGCCTTCGATATCCGCAGGCCCTTCTTCTGTGTTATTGGCCAATATGCGCGCATTGGTGGTCAGTGTGAATGTCCCGTTGATCTCCAGCGGCTCCGGCGCTTTGCTTGCGCGGCCCATGCCCATCATGCTGCCCGCACCGAACATCGCCATCATCGAAAAATCCGGATCATTATGGAATGACGGCGCTTCGACGCGCAGGCGGCCATTGTCCCAGCGGCTGATATGGATCATCGGCTCGCCAATGGCATAACGCGGAATGACCGGAAACGCGAAATCATCGGCCAGCATGCCTTTGGTGCTATAGTCGACGGTAAATTTGCCGTCACCAGTATGTTCAACCTTGTGCCAAGCCGCGAGGCGCTCGACTTCTTTGGTGAAACGATCGATTGTTTTAGGGTCTTTGGGGTCAATCCCGCCAAGCAGCATGGAGAACATCTTTTGCTGCTCTTCCTTGGTCTTATTGCGCTTTGACTGGGTTTCGTCCCATTCTTCTTTTTGCTCGGCGGTTTCTTCGGCGGTACAGTCGCGTTCCTCTATTTCAAAATCGTCTTCGGCGGCGTCCCCTACCGCTTCCACTGCAGCCGCGGCGGCTTCTGCGGCTGCAGCAGCTGCGCCTTCTGCAGCATCGGTTGTGTCTTCCTCTTCAACTTCCACGCCAGCTTCTTCGGCCTTTTCTTCTTTTTCCTGAAAAGGTTTGAATTCATCGCCAAAACCGTAATCTTCCTGCGCCGACGACGATGCTGCCGTTCCGGTTTCATTCCCAAGGATGGTGCCCAATGCAGCTGCGTTCTGCGCGCTTTTGGTGCGGGCACGGGTCAGCTTTTTCTGCTTTTCCTCTTCGGCTTTTTTCTCGTCTTCGTCCTTGTCGTCTTCGGGGCTGGTCCAGCAGGTTGCTTCAAATTCAGTTGGCTCGGCTTTGCTCTCAAGGTCGTTGTTGAGCAGTGTCGCCAGCCCTAGAAGCTGAATTTCACCCTTGTAGGAAAAGCTGAACTCCCCTGTTTTCATGACACTCATTTCGCTGGTAAAGTCACCCGGCAATACAAGGCAGCCCGTCAAGGAAAGCGAAGCAATACTGGCGGTCGCAATGGCGGCAAATTTCTTGAACTTCATCATATTCTCCTATTTGCCAACTGTCGCCGCATAGAGCGCTATTGCCGCAGCATTGGAAACATTCAGGCTTTCCATCTTGTCACTGATTGGCAGTTTAGCGAGCGCATCGCAATGTTCTTCAATATTGCGGCGCATTCCTTCTCCCTCTGCGCCAAGAACTAATGCGTTTCGTCCTCCGTTCAGTGCATCGGATAGAATCAAATCGGTATGTCCGGTCAGGCCAATCCGCCAATAACCTTCACCTGCAATTTCTTCCAAGGCGCGGGCCAGATTGACGACGCGGATCCATGGCACCAATTCCAATGCGCCGGATGCCGCCTTTGCAAGCGCGCCTGTTTCGGGCGGCGCGTGGCGATCTTGGGTGACAATGGCAACAGCATCAAAAGCCGCCGCCGTCCGGAATATCGCGCCCACATTATGCGGGTCGGTTACCTGATCGAGCACCAGGATAGGGCGCTGATCTGCGTCGTCAGTTGGTAAAACCTCATTCAGCCATTTGTCTTCTAGCGGCGCGACTTCGAGCACCAGCCCCTGATGCGCCGCATCATGCGGAACAAAGCGCGCCAGATCGGTCACTTCTGCATATTGGAAGGTCAACCCTTCCGGGATCACAATCTCCTCAATTGCTGCCCGCGTTCCCCATAGCTTGATCAGATTGCGTTCCGGATTGTCGAGCGCGGCATACACGGCATGCCGCCCCCAAAATTTCGGGTTTCCGCTTGTTTGCGCTTTGCCGCGCCGGCGTTGGGATTTGTGAGAGGCCATTTTGGTTCGCTTTAGAAGATGAATTTCCTTGCCCCTTTCCCATCTCGGGCATTGACAGGCAAGGACTGTTTCGCCATTGAGCCGCTTCTTCGATAGGCCGTGCCTAACCAGCACATATAGCGCCTTCGATATGTGGACAGGTGGCCGAGTGGTTAAAGGCAGCAGACTGTAAATCTGCCCGGGTTTCCGTACGCTGGTTCGAATCCAGCCCTGTCCACCACTTCTTTGAAAAAATCCCGCTTTCCCGCGACATTGCCAAAGTGGCTTTCCTGTCTTCACGGTTTTTGCTACACAGCTTGCTACACAAAAAGCTTTGTCAGCGCTTTGATCTGGCAATGGCTTCCCTCTGCTGAGGGGAGAATATCAGCAGGGCCAGTCCAAACTTTCAGGTGGGACTGTAGCCGGAGCGTGCCGCTATGAGCGGAACCCATGCTCCTCACCTTCAACGCCGGAACGGCATCTATCATCTGCGTATGCGGATACCCGGTAGGCTGCGTCATCGTGTTGAGCGCATGGAGGTGAATAGGTCACTAAAGACCTACTCCAGTGTGATTGCACGAAACCTTGCAGCAAAAGTTTCGGCACAGGTGCAGGAGACTTTTATTGTGATTGAGAAGAATACCCAATTAACCCCAGCCGATGCACGCAATTTACTGCAGCATTGTGTTCAAGGATTTATTGATGAGGTGGATCAAAACCAACCGCTTGTTCCTTTGACGGACTATCCCGAATTGGAAATTTCGGAGCAGCATGTAATGGCGCAGGGTCGAATCAATACTCTGGTGGAACAATGCGAAAAATGGAATTTCAAACCTGATATTCCTAAGGCCGCAGCAGGATTTTTGAGACGGAAAAATATAGATTTTGAAGGGTTAGATCAGAAAATACAGCTGAAGATTCAATATGGTTTGGTAAAACCGAAACTTCTCAAATCAATGGACAGTCTGCTTTGGGAGCACGTCCTAACGGGTTTTCTCAGCTGGAACCAGCCACCGCATGAGGCGATTGTTCTTTCCTCGTCACAGAAGTGGTTGAATATCAGCGCGCTTCAAAAAGCGATCAGGCGAGGGCAGGTGGAAAGAGCCATACAATTCGCCAAGCAAGGATGCCAACTGGATGCAGATCACGTGTTTCGCAGATTGGCTGTCTGTGCATTGGAAGATGTCGGCATCGGGAATTTTCTCGCTGTTGCATCCTGCTTGACCGTTTTAGGCGACAAAAAGCAAAGGCGTGAGGCTGGAGAGACTGAACTAGCGGCATATTTGGCAAAGATGTTGGCGGAGAGCCCGAAAAGTCGCCTAGCTTGTGATCTGCTTAGTTTGGTTGAGTATAATCCTGCGCTGAAACAGTTGATATCGGAATGGGCCAAAGCGTCTGACCATGATCTTGCCCAGCGTGTCAGAGATGAAGCGCTACCTATTGAAAAGAGAATGCTGGCGACTTGGTTGCTGGCGGGCACTCATAGATTTCAAAGTGGCGTGCTTCCAAAATCCAATTATCGGCCCCGTGCGTCGCTGATGAAAGAAATGGCAAAAGCAAAAATGCCGCTAATCCTATACTACGCCGCCGACCGAGGTGCTACCCGAACGAGCGATGCTCTTTTTTGTTCCTACCTGCAAAGCTGGGAGCTGATCAAAGATGCGAGTGATCATAGGTTGATGGAGAATGTGATTCCGCCTTCTGAAATGATCGGCAATTTCCCCGCAGAAGCTTATGATATGCATACGCGCGAAGGTAGGTTGGCAATAAGAGCAAGTGAAACTTGTGTCACTAAGATCGTATCCGAATCAAAAAGGGAAAAAGAAGTTATCCAAAATGCTATTTTCGCCGTTGAAGGTGGATTGCTCTTGCAAGAAGTTGTGTCCGATCAGGTCATTCCGATAAAAGGGGAAGCGATGCGACTTGAGCTTGGTTCAGTAAGCGTGCTTCAATTGAAGCAGTTGTTAGATCGCGTTGGAAAAAGTTTGCCCCAACTCAACTCAGTCCGTAGCAATTTTGCCCGCTAGGCGCTGTCAAAGGGTTTTGAGCAGTTTTGCATTATAATCATAAGGCGTGCTCACAACGCGTCTAATGTCCGCTTTGGGCGCAAAATCGGACATCGGGAAAGGAGATGTTCGGGAGCTGAGATGTTGGTCGTTTGGGATGCTGGATGCAGTTTGGATGCGCTACGTCTCTTGGTGGGGCGGCCCAATTCTTTGCCAATGCAGAGTGCCTCAGCTGCTCTCCACCAGCAAAGCAGCTTCCTGGGAAGCATCTTCAGACTTGACGAAATATCGACTATACCATTTGCGAAATTGCGGAATAGGACCGTCGCCTTCGCAGATGAAAGGCTCTGGCTCATACTTGATCCGGTCCCATACTACTTTGTCCTGATCAAGCTGTTTGCAAATGTCCCGGATGAGGGCTTTGGCAAGGCCGGCACCGGGGCCCACAGCCTGCGCTTTCGGTTGTGTGAAGCAATAGCGGACACGCAAAACGTCTTCCTCTATCGGAACCAGGCTGGCAACCAAGAGCGTGTCGGAAATACCGCTAAAGCGCACCCAGCTTTGGCCGGGGCCCATGGTGTCATAGGCGATCAACCCGTCAACTATGCCCGAAGGAGTACCCATCTGCGCTTTCACATCGGCACCGCGGTCCCAGTCTCCCCAGCGCAGTTCCGCTTCGGGAACATCCGCCGTGCCATGAATATATTTGAAATGCGCTACGTCCACGCCATTCTCGGCCATATTCTGGATTGAGCCGTAGATTGTCCATTCATGAACTTCATAGTCGGTCCATTCTGGATTGCCGAATTCTTCATGAACCACAACGTCCCACATCGGAGCCACATCCTGGGGATGATACCATAGCCAGATCCATCCGTTGGCTTCGGTGACGTTCCAGGTCTCCAAGCATTTACGTTTGACCTGTGGCGGGATTGATTTGGAATAAGGAATTTCCTTCACCACGCCTTCTTCACCGTCGTAACGCCAAGCATGGAACGGGCATTCGATCAAATTACCATGCACTTTGCCGCCATGGCCCAGATGCGCACCGAGATGCCTGCACCACGCGTCGGTGATGCGAACCTTGCCATCCTCGCCGCGCCAGATTGCGAGATCGTTTGAAAAATAGTGTAGCGGTTTCACTTCACCTTTTTCGACGAAACTGGAAAACTCGACAGCATACCAGCCAAACGGGAAGCCTGTATCAAGATTGCGGGCGGCCGCCGCGGGGCGGTCGTCCAGCGGTGCAACACGCCAATCGACGAGATCCTGGCCGCGCAGTTTTTCAAGAACTTGCCAAACGGCGACGGGCGCGGTGCGTGCGTCATTAGCATCGGTAACTGTCTCGTTCATTTCATTTCTCCTGTCAGGCGGCGTCAGATTTTGCGCCTTCTCGATTGTCCATTGATGTGTGTATGCCGTTTACGCGATCCTGGATTTTTGCGGCTTCAGCGCGTGGGTTATAAAATTGCCTGTGCCAGATACGCTCTTTGTGAAACGGTCCATCATCAGGCACCTGCATTATGTTGAGCGCCGGTTCCTTGTATTTCCAAAGTTCGAAGTCCTGCGCAAAAGCCTCCAGTGCAGTATCTTGATAGGAGCGCGCCATCGAAACACCTGCTTCATCGGCTCGGGAATTTGATACTTTGACCATCAACGCATACCTGACGCGCACTTCGCCATCCTCGACTGGTGTATTGCAGATCATAATGATTGAGGGGTGTTGGCCCTC
>CAKZNA010000290.1 GCA_937129355.1 uncultured Sphingomonadales bacterium
GCGTTCGGGCCTCGCCATCAAACATGGCATTAGCGTTCTCAACACACCCGGCACGGTCGACAGCGATTACCGCGGCGAAGTGAAAGTAATTCTGGCCAATCTGGGCGAAGAAGATTTCATGCTGGATCGCGGCGACCGGATTGCGCAAATTATTGTCGCGCCGGTTCAGCAGGCAAATATCACTGAAGTAGAAGAATTAGACGATACGGCGCGCGGTGCTGGCGGTTTTGGGTCAACGGGTGTATAAGCGGGGCTATCAAGCTCTTAGACATATAGGAGAAACTAAATGCTCATAATCACATCGGCCGTGGCATTGGCAGCCGCAGCCACATCGCCAGTTCAAAATGTCCCCACATCGCTAGACGATCTCGAGCTAGTCCAGTTTCGTAAAAAACTGCCCTTTCGCGACCGACATGAGCGCCAGGGCGAACGAATTGCCAAAAAAGCGAACTGCAAGTTTTCGAGGGATGCGTATCAATGGGTACAGGTCAGAGTAGAGGCCGCCATTTCGTTTAATGCGGACGGATCAGTCAAAAAGGTGGTGCCTCAGAAAATGGGCTGTACCGCGCTCGAAGATTATGCTGTCGCGCATTACAAAAAATATGGGAAAAGGGGTTACGGCCCCGTTTCTTCGAGCGGCAAATGGTTCCGGACGGCAATGAATTTTCGTTGGCCGGGCTAAGTTGCGACAAATCTGAATAGACATATATGACTAATCCCTCCGACCGCCAGCTTGACCGCTACGCACGGCATATCGTCCTGCGCGATATTGGTGGCGCGGGACAGGCGAAGCTGTTGGACGCACATATATTGCTCATCGGCGCGGGTGGGATTGGCTGTCCAGCGCTGCAATATCTGGCGGCGGCTGGCGTGGGCGAACTGACCGTTATCGATGATGATACCGTGTCGCTTTCAAACCTGCAGCGGCAGGTGCTTTACAGCGAGAATATGATCGACGCGCCCAAGGTGGAGGCGGCGACGAAAGTCGTTGCAACGCTGAACCCCGATGTGAAATTTCACGGCATAGAAAGCCGCGTGCATGCCGATACATCTGCCAGCATGCTGGACGGCGTGGATGCCGTGATCGACGGCAGCGATAATTTCGCAACGCGGTTGGTCGTGAATGATCTATGTCTGGCCGCGAAGGTCCCGCTTATCAGCGCCGCCATAGGCCAGTTTCACGGGCAAATCGGTACCTTCACTGGCTGGAGGGAAGATGCGCCTTGCTATCGCTGTTTCGTCGGTGATGCGCATGATCCCGATGATTGCGATGATTGCAGCGAGGTTGGCGTGCTGGGCGCGATGTGCGGCATGATGGGAAGCTTCGCCGCGATGGAGGCGATCCGGGTCGTTACGGGCTTTGGCCAGGATGTGACTGGCAAGCTGCATATATTCGATGGACTTAAACCCGCCATGCGGACGATCAATCTGCCCAAGGATCCCGGGTGCAATAGCTGCGCGTCTTAGGCTGCTTGCAATCCCGCTCTCCTTGCGCAACATTGGCGGCGACACAGGGGAGGACCAATCATGACACTACCAGTAACCGCACTGACCGCAGCCATTTGCGCATTGCTGCTCGTATTTCTGGCATTCCAAGTGGTGAAGAACCGCATTCGCACGAAAACGAATTTTGGCGCTGGCGATGATGATCAGATCAAAATGGCGCGCGGCAGCCATGCCAATTTGGCCGAACATGCGCCGCTCGCGATTATCATGATTGCTCTGCTCGAACTCGCCAATGCGCATCATTGGTGGCTGACGGGTTTTGCAGGATTGTTCCTCGTTTCACGCGTGCTGCATATCATTGGAATGAACCAGCATGCGGCGGGTAAAAACCCTGCTTTGCGCCAAGCCGGCGTGATGGGAACATGGATTTCGATGGCGGTGATGGCGCTGTGGATTGTCTATCTGTTTGTGACGGTTAATCTCTAAAGACCGCCAAGCATTTCATCAACCCACTCCGGAACGACCTGAGTCGCGGGGCCGTGGCGCGATTCGTCAAAATATGCGCTCCCCTGTGAAGGTTCCAGATTAAGTTCCAGCGTGCGAATGCCCTGCCCGCGCGCCTCCTGCACAAAGCCTGCCGCCGGATAGACTGCGCCCGAAGTGCCAATACTAACGAATAAATCCGCTGCGGAAAGCGCCGCGTAAATCTCCTCCATCTGATAGGGCATTTCGCCAAACCATACGACGTCGGGGCGCAACTTCCCTGCTACCCCGCATGTCGGGCATGGCGGACGATCAAGCAGCGGTTCACGCCATTCGGGCCGATTGTCGCAAGCGAGACACCATGCGGTCAAATGGCCACCATGCATGTGGATTAGCCGTTCAGACCCGCCGCGTTCATGCAGGTCATCGACATTCTGCGTAACCAGCGTCAGTTCGCAATCTTCTCTTTTGGCCCACTCCGCCTCCAGCCGCCCCAGCGCATGATGCGCCGCGTTTGGCTCTTTGGTCTGGATCGCTTCGCGCCGCATATCATAGAAGCGCAGCACCAGATCGGGATCGCGCGCGAACGCCTCCGGTGTGGCAACATCCTCCACCTTATGCTGCTCCCACAAACCGCCAGCGTCACGAAAGGTATCGATGCCGCTTTCCGCGCTCACACCCGCACCGGTCAGGATCACGATATTGCGTATCTCGTTCATCTGCCCCATGAAGCATGAAACAGCAGGGCAAGACAAGCTATGACGAAAATCGGAATTATCGGCAGCAAGGGCCGCATGGGCGCAGCACTAACGGCAGCGATTGCAGACGCAGGCTGCACGCTGGCTGGCGGCGCGGACCAGGGAGACGACGTCGCCGCATTGGTTGGCGCATCCGATGTGCTGGTCGATTTCAGCGCGCCTGCTGCACTAGAAGCCACTCTCGACGCCTGCATCGCTGCGGGCAAACCCATCGTCATTGGCACCACCGGCCTTGAAGAACGTCACCATTATCTGATCGATAATGCGAGCCAAGAAATACCCGTTCTGCAAACTGGCAACACTTCACTCGGCGTCAATATGCTCGCGCATCTGGTGAAGGAAGCTGCCGGAAAGCTCGGCGATGACTGGGATATCGAAATCGCCGAGATGCATCACCGCCACAAGGTTGATGCCCCCAGCGGCACGGCATTGTTGCTCGGCGAAGCAGCAGCAGCGGGACGCGGCATCGATCTGGCCGATAATAGCGAACGCGGCAGAGATGGCATCACTGGCGCACGCGCACAAGGCGCCATCGGCTTTGCGAGCCTGCGCGGCGGCAGCGTCGCGGGCGACCATAGCACCATCCTGGCATCCGAAGGCGAAAGCATAACCCTATCTCACCGCGCCGAAGACCGCAGCATTTTTGCAAGGGGCGCAGTGAAGGCGGCACTTTGGCTGGAAGGGCGAAGTAACGGGCGGTTTGATATGAAGGGTGTTTTGGGGCTTTAGAACTTTGGGCGCAAAAGCGGACGTTGGAAAACAGTTGCTGTCGATTAACTAACGCCCCATTGCAAACG
>CAKZNA010000291.1 GCA_937129355.1 uncultured Sphingomonadales bacterium
GACCAGATGAGATCGTTGGAGCGCAGAAGGCTGAATGTTTTTTGTAGTTCCTTGGCTTGTAGCACGCCCTTTTCCGCCATGGCGCGATTCATGAGCTCTAGCTGTCCATCATCCATGAAGATTTTCATCTCGCCCGCCTCTTCGAAATCAAGAAGTGTGGTGAGGAAGGTGGCAGAGGCGACGCGGTTTTCTTGACCGTGCTGCGCCATATAGGCCAGCGCGGTGGTGAGCAGAGTGCCGCCAAGGCAGTATCCGACCACGTTGCAGTCTGGCTCTCCGGTCGCTTTTTTAATTTCGTCTAGGGGGGCAATAATGCCCTCCTTCATATAATCTTCGAACCGCTTTTGCGCCAGTTCCGCGCTTGGGTTGACCCATGATATGGCGAAGACGGTGTGCCCCTGCGCCACGGCGTAGCGAATGAAGGAGTTATCTTCGCGCAGATCCAGAATGTAGTATTTATTAATCCATGGCGGCACAACCAAGAGCGGGCGTTTAAATACCTTTTCGGTGGTTGGTTCATATTGGATCAATTGCATCAGATCATTTTGGTAAATGACTTTACCCGGCGTGGTGGCCAAATTTTCGCCGGGCTGGAAAGCTTTGTAATCTGTGGTGCTGATTTTCAGCTCTCCGCCGCCGCGCTCAATGTCCTCGATCAGGTTCTCAAATCCCTTGATCAGGTTCTGGCCGCCGGTTTTCATTGTTTCTTTCAAAACATCGGGGTTGGTCATTACGAAATTTGTGGGGGATAGGGCGTTTGCGAATTGGCGCGTGTAGAAAGCCAGCTTTTCTTTGTTTTGCGTCTCAAGACCATCGGTGCCGCGCACGGTATCTTCCATCCAGTCCGCGGTTAGAAGGTATGATTGTTTGATGAAATCAAACAGCGCGCTTTCTTGCCACTCTTTGGCCTTGAAGCGGCGGTCGCCTTTTTCGGGTTCAATTATGGTTTTGCTTTGCTCGCCCATAAATTTACGCGTGCTTTCCTGCCAGATATTCATGTATTTCTGCCAGTAATCTGTTTGCGCCTCCCAAAATTTATGGGGGTCGGATAGGGTTTTTTGCATGAACTCGATATAGGCCTCACCGACATTCATGGGGTCGAAATTTTGTTCGGCTAAATTTTCATTATATTTGCTGAACATGTCATTAAAGACAGGTTGCGCCCGTTCATAGGCATGGAGCAGGGCTTGGCTGAGCGCGAGTGGATCGGGCATCTTTACCTGATCTTCTGCGGCTGTGTTTTCTTTTTTATTTTCTGAAGCTTGCGCCATGATGCTCATGCTGTTTGTTGGGTGTTCTTGTGCCTGTGGAATTTGACGGATAGCGGGCATAAAAGCAACAAAAACTGTGAATTTACCGGATGTATGCAACAGCGCGCTTGAAGCGGGCGCTAATCATGCTTATCATCGGGGCATATAACATTAACCTTACAAAGAAGTTTGTTTAGCCCTATGACCTCATTCAAAATTAGAAATTCTGCTGTTCACCTTATTTGCGCATTTGCGGCGATAACGATGCTTTCGGGCTGTTCGTATTTTGATGCGCCGGAGCCAGAGACGCAGAAAATTGATCTGATGGCGGAGCAGGCTTTGGAGCAAGAGCGCCAGCCTATTCAGGATATTGATTTCATGACAGCGGCGAATAACGCATCCGGCAGCAATGTTGAAGTTTTCAGCTTTGATCAGCCTTCTGCGCAAGGTTCGATTTTGTCGCCAACAGCGGGCGGCAGTGCGCGCTCTTCTATGTCTAACCCAAGTGTTGAGGTTTTCCCGCTTGATGGTGCGCCGGCTCCGCGTCCTGCGGTTGTCGCTCCTGCGCCAGCACCTGCAGTTTCTGCGCCTGTTCCGGCCGTGCCTGTTGCCCCAGTTCAAATTGAGCGCGGCGGTCAGGTTGATGGCTCTGCGGTTATGGCGCCAGCGGCCAATGCCGATGCGCGTATTTATTTCGCCCATGGTTCATCCAATTTGAGCGCGCGTGATAACTCGGTAATTTCTGGCGTGGCTGGTGCGCATAATGGCGGCGTGGTTAAGGTTAGTGCCTTTTCCAGTGCGCGTTCACGCATCACTGACCCGATTAAGCGTAAAGTAGCGAATTTGAAAATGTCTATGGATCGCGCCTTTGCGGTGAGCAAGCGATTGATTATGGGCGGCGTTCCGGCGGAGCGCATTGAAACAGCGGCCTATGGCGAGATGCACAACACGCAGGCCATGGATGGTTTGAGCGTAGAAGCCGCATCACGCCGCGTTGATATTGCCGCGCGATAACTTACAATTATTTTATTTAGATAAGGTTTTACGATTATGGCTGATCCATTTCGCATTGGTATAGCAGGGCTAGGCACGGTTGGTGCGGGCGTTGTTGATGTTATTCAAAAAAATGGGGCGTTGCTGGCGCAGCGCGCGGGACGCCCGATTGAGATTGTGTGCGTCAATGCGCGTGATAAGGCCAAGGATCGCGGCGTTGATTTGTCTGGTTATGACTGGGTTGATCAGGCGGAAGATATGGCGGCGCGGGATGATATTGATGCGGTGATTGAAATGATTGGCGGATCAGAAGGCACGGCTTATGACCTAGTTAAAGGCGGGCTTGGTGGCGGTAAGCATGTTGTGACGGCGAACAAAGCCTTGGTTGCGCATCACGGCGTGGAGCTGGCCGAGCTGGCAGAGGGGAATAATGCCGGGCTTGCCTATGAAGCGGCGGTTGCGGGCGGCATTCCGGTGATAAAAGGGCTCCGTGAAGGCGCAGCGGCCAATCGGATAGAACGCGTTTACGGCATCTTGAACGGTACTTGCAATTATATCCTGTCGGCCATGGAAAGTGATGGCCGCGATTTTGCCGATGTGCTGAAAGATGCGCAGGATATGGGTTATGCAGAGGCGGACCCTAGCTTTGACATTGATGGTGTGGATGCCGCGCATAAGCTGGCCATTATGGCGTCACTATGTTTCGGGACGCAGCTGGATTTCGAAGGCGTTGAGCTTGCCGGTATTCGCAAGATACTGGCGGCTGACATCGCGCAGGCCCGCGACCTGGGCTATCGTATCCGCTTGATCGGTCATGCAGAAATTGACGGCGAAAACGGCGATGCCTGTCTTTTCCAGCGGGTCAGCCCGCGACTTGTTAGTAAGCAACATCCGCTCGCGCATGTCACTGATGCGACCAATGCGGTGGTTGCCGAGGGTAATTTTTCCGGCAGGCTGCTGTTTCAAGGTGCAGGTGCAGGCGACAAGCCAACCGCGTCGGCTGTGGTCGCCGATATCGTCGATATAGCGCGCGGTGAAATGGGTCCGGCATTTGCGATGGCGACGGGCGATTTGCAAGCCATGCAGCGTGCACCGTCGGGCCATAGGCGAAGCAAGGTTTATCTGCGAATGATGGTAGCTGACAAGCCCGGTGTGCTGGCCGAAATCGCCGCCGCCATGCGCGACGCCGATGTGTCCATCGAAAGCCTTATCCAAACGGAAGTCGAAGACGGTAGCGCGCTAATCGCAATGGTCACCCATGAATGCCGCGAACAGGCAATTACCGACACGCTGGAAACGCTTTCGGGTTCCGATAGCTTGCTCGGCGAACCGATGGTGATGCATTTGCTTCGCGATTAATGCCGGTTATTCAGGTGAGGCGGGCCTTTGGTCAGCCTTTTCCGCCTCGGCCGCTAACCGCTCCTTCTTCGACGTTCCCTCGGCGACCACCATATCGGCATCGGGCAGGCCTTTCATGACCTCGTCATGATCGATCGCCATCGGCTTCACATAGCCAAAGCCGACACCGTAAACTTCGTGTAGCCG
>CAKZNA010000292.1 GCA_937129355.1 uncultured Sphingomonadales bacterium
TATCATCGCGCTTGATATCTACCAGCCTCGCATTTTTGGCCGTCGGCAATTCCGGCTTGCGAGCTCGCATTTTTGCCAGCCGCATTTCGACTTTGGTGGGTTCAGAGAAAAAGCTCTTCACGCCCATCAAAGGCAGTAACATATTGACAATTCGTGCCCTGATCGAAGCCATAGCCCATATCTCCTCTACCGCATATTTCGCAGTCTCTTGCCAATTGCGCAACATGCTTTATGCAATCCTGCAATGATCTGGCCGACAGCGCCGGAGAACAGAAAATTAGGGCGGGGACAAATTATGAGTGCAGCGGGCGCAGAAGCTGAACTTTCGGGCATGGAAGCCTGGATACAGCCGATAACCAACGTCAGTGACTTTATCTGGGGTGGCACCTGGAATGGTGAGAATGTCATCAGCATCATGGGGCAGCCTGTTCCGCCAATGGTCATCATACTGCTTGGCGCCGGCCTCTATTTCATGATCGGCCTTCGCTTCTATCCTTTGACCAAGCTTTTTGGTGCATTGGGCGGTTTGTTCAAAAAATCCGACCAAAAGGGCGCGGGCGAAATTTCACCCTTTGCCGCCCTCTCAACCGCGCTTTCCGGCCAAGTCGGAACGGGTAATCTGGCTGGCGTTGCCACCGCGATAACGCTTGGCGGACCCGGCGCGATATTCTGGATGTGGGTGACCGCATTATTCGGCATGGCCCTTGCGTTTGCCGAAGGTTCGCTTGCCATCCGCTTCCGCGACAAGACGGCAGACGGGCACTATCGCGGCGGTCCAATGACATATATCAAGCTGGGGTTGGGGCCCAAATGGACATGGCTTGCTGTTCTCTTTTGTTTGGGCGCGCTATTTTCGGCGCTTGTGACAGGCAACGGCATTCAAGCAAACAGCCTGGGTGACAGTGCAAATGAACTGTTCGGCGTTGACGAATGGATTGGCGGCTTGGTTGCGGCGATTGCAGTCTTTATCGTCATCCTAGGCGGCATTAAGTCAATTGGCCGTGTGGCCGAAACCATCGTGCCATGGATGGCTGGTGCATATATCGTGATGGCTATCCTCGCACTCATTCTTAATGCGAGTTACCTACCCGAAACATTCAGCCGCATCTTTGCCGGTGCTTTCGGATATGATGCTGCTGCAGGCGGCTTCCTGGGTGCGATGATCATGATCGCAATTCGGGCGGGCGTTGCGCGCGGGCTTTTCTCCAACGAAGCGGGTCAGGGTTCAACACCGATCGCGCACGCAGTCGCACAAACCAATGATCCTGCCGCACAGGGCCGCTTCGCAATGATGGGTACATTTATCGACACCATCGTTATTTGCACGATGACTGCGTTGGTGATGCTGACTGTTCAGGGGGAATTCACTGCAACAGTTGATGGCGCGAAAGTCGCCGTAGAGCATGCGTGGCAATCTGATCTAGACGGCTTTGCAATGACCAGCGGAGCATTTGGTGCAGCATTCCCGATGCCAATATTTGGAGTGGCTATCGGCACATTGGTCGTTTCCGTTGCGCTCATCCTGTTTGTCTTCACGACATTGCTGACATGGAGTTATTATGGCGAGCGAGCGATCACCTTCCTGTATGACTTGCTACCGGGCGCATCGCTAAAGGGCGAGAAAGTGCTCCATATCATCTGGCGCGTTATCTGGTGCGTGGTGATCTTCATCGGTTCCTTTGCACCTCTCGATCTCATCTGGCGTCTGGGGGATATTTCCAATGCTGTAATGACATTCCCGAACATTATAGCGTTGATGGCGCTTTCAGGAGTGGTGTTTGCGCTTGCACGAGGCAACCGGACCGCTGGCACTGATCACGGGCGCGAAACGCCGCCGGAATTGCTGGAAGAAGCGTCGGGCGCTCCTGGCGGGCATTAAATTACTTTACTCGTTGAAACCGAAAAAATGAGGATTTGAACATCATGAAAAAGCATCTTCTGCTTGCCACTACCACCGCTTTGCTTGCCGCATGTTCGGCGCAAAATGGTGAGGTTTCAACCGCGGGTTCAGCGCCGGCGATGGCCCCGGCAAGCGAACCAGTCAAGCAAACGCTGGGCGATTTCTTTGCCGAAGTCGACAAACAGGAACTTGCCACATCGCCTTTATCAAAATCCTTTCGCGGTATTCGCGATGAAGATTATGGGAAATGGGATGACCCCAGCGATGCGGCGGCAGTTCGCGACTATCAGGCCGGTCAAGATGCACTTAAAAAAATGGAAGCGGATTTTGATAAAGACACGCTCGATGAAAGCGGCCAGCTGAGCTATCGTCTTTTCCAGTACCGCGCGCAGCGGTCACGCAACAGATTCCCCTTCCGCCATAATGGTTATATTTTTGACCAGATGAATGGCGCACAGAGCCAAATCCCGGCGCTGATGATAAATATCCACCGCGTCAGCAACAAATCGGATGCGCAGGCTTATGTCAGCCGGTTAGAAAAAGTGGGGCCATTTTTCGATTCCCTAATCGCGCAATCAAAAGAACGCGCCGACAACGGTGTGATGGTTCCTGACTGGGTATTTCCATACGTCATCAACGATGCCACCAACGTTATAACTGGCGCGCCGTTTGACAACGGTGCTGACTCGCCCCTTTTTGCCGATTTGAAGAAAAAGGTGAATGCACTCAAAATACCTGATGCCGAAAAAGCCGATTTGGTAGCGAAGGGAACAGCAGCGCTGACAGACCGCTTTGCGCCAGCCTACAAAAAACTCATCGCGGAAATGAAGCGGCAACAATCTGTCGCCAAAGATGGCGACGGCGTTTGGCGTTTCAAGGACGGCGCAGCTTATTATGCCGAGCGCCTTAAAAATTATACCACGACCGACCTGTCCCCCGATCAAATTCACCAGATCGGGCTGGATAACGTCTCGCGTATCCACAGCGAAATGCGCAAGATTATGGCTAAAGTCGGGTTCAAGGGCTCCTTGCAGGACTTCTTCAAACATCTGCGGACCAACGACAAATATTTCTATCCAACCCGCGAAGCATATCTGAAAGATGCCAATGGAAAAATTGCTGCAATGGAAAAGGCGCTTCCGAAATTTTTCGACACGCTGCCCAAAGCGGACCTTGTGGTCAAACCCGTAGAGGCATTCCGCGAAAAATCGGCAGGCAAAGCATTTTACCAGCGCCCTGCCCCGGACGGTTCACGCCCCGGCACATACTATGTGAACCTCTACAATCTGAAAGACATGTCGAAGACCGAGATGGAAGCGCTGGCCTATCACGAGGCGCTTCCGGGACATCATTTACAACTTGCAATCCAGACAGAGCTTGGTGATCTTCCCGCTTTCCGCAAATTTGGCGGCGTTACGGCTTACTCCGAAGGCTGGGGGCTTTACAGCGAGGAACTTGGCAAGGATATGGGTTTCTATACCGATCCTTACAGCGATTTTGGACGGCTCGGCATGGAGCTTTGGCGGGCATGCCGCTTGGTTGTCGATACCGGCATCCATCAAAAGCGTTGGAGCCGCGAGAAGGCGATCAAATATCTAACCGACAATACGCCCAACCCGGACGGCGACATTCGCAAAGCAATTGAACGCTATGTGGTCTATCCCGGCCAAGCGACGGCCTATATGATCGGCAAACTGAAAATCATGGAATTGCGTTCGCGCGCGCAGACGCAGCTTGGCGATAAATTCACAATGGGCGGCTTTCACGATGTGATCCTGAAAAGCGGACCTGTACCGCTGAGCATCATGGAAGAACGTGTTGATAGTTGGATATCCAAAACACGCTGATCAGCATATCAAGCGCCGCAACCATTATTGCTGGAAATTTTGATGAATTCAGATGACGATGCCTATGTCTATGATGAGGCTAGTGGTGAGTGGATAAGTCCCGAAGATGCGCGCGCAAAGGCGGATTTGGACGACGAGGGGTCGCTCGAAATACGTGATGCCGTCGGAAATATACTCAACGATGGTGATGCAGTAACGCTCATCAAGGATTTGACCGTGAAGGGCGCCGGACAGACATTGAAACGCGGAACGCTGATCAAGTCGATCCGGCTTACGGGTGACGCGCAAGAAATCGATTGCCGCTACAAGGGCATCAAAGGACTGGTACTCCGTGCCGAATTTGTGAAGAAGCGATAAGAAGTCATGGCCCGACCGCAATCTCCCTTTCCCGATAAGGAAGCCATTTTGGCGCTAGCGGATGCTGAAGACCGCCTGCAAATTCGTGTTACGCCGGGCGCGGCACATGCTAGAATCGAACTCCCTGCTCCACAAGCGCCACCAATACTGCATATCTGTGTCACTACACCGCCAAAAGACGGCAAAGCCAATAAGGCGGTGATTAAACTGCTCGCCAGTGCGCTTGGTATTGCTGGTGGGCGGATAACATTGCTGCGCGGAGAAGCTGGCCGCGGAAAAATGGTTCAGATTGAAAGCAAGCGGAAAAGCTAACCCGCTCATTCAATCATTGATGCATTTTTCGTAAATACCGATCACATGTAGTGCGCCCGAGCATAAAATCCCGCTCCATTTATAGCCTTCCTGACCATTTGAACGGCGAATTTTAAACCAGTTATATCCGTTCATCTCTACACCGGTATTTTCTAATAATGTGACACGGTCGCCTTCGCCCAAGCTGCCAATCTGATCATATTTCATACCTGGTCCAGCACGTAACTTGCCGCCCCAGCTACGCCCGCGAACATTCATCTTGATCGGTTCACCAGCCGCATCAGGCGTTGCTTCGCCAGCACCATCTTCGGATTGAACGCTATCCATTCCGCACTCTGTGTGACCTTCTTGCTTCGTACCAATTCCATATAATAGCACAGCCGTCCTGTTGGTGGTGAGCAGCATATATTCACCGCCCACATAGCGCGCACCGCTCTCAGGATAGTTATAAGCGGCGGTCAGGCTAATGAGCGGTGCAGGAGGCATCACAACGCCCTCCTTTTGTATATCGTAATAGACACTGGCCTTATTCGCATCTTTTGCGGATATGGTAATCACATACTGCCCATCACCAACTGGCTCGCACCGAAATTGATCGTCAAAGGATGCAATGGCCAGGCTCGGTATCATGGTTGCGGCAATTGCAAAGGTACTGCAAAATATTGACTTCTTCATATCTTGGCATCTCTCCTTGTTGAGGCATCACAATTGCATAGCGACAAGTATATGTATAATACCCGGCACATAGTGATACTTGGCAACGGAGGCATCCTGCGTTAGCTAATACACATGACACCATATCGTATATTCGTAACATTCCTCCTGTCTCTTACGCTTTCAGCATGCGCCACCACAAAAACGGTTGAGCAGTCTCAGGTCAAATTCTTTGAGCGCTTAACCTCTCTTTGCGGCAAGGCATTTGGTGGAGGACTAGTTTCCAATGATCCAGCGGATGCCAACTTGGCGGGCAAGCCAATGATCATGCATGTCGCATCGTGCAATTCCACTCAAATCAAAATCCCGTTCCATGTTGAAATGAAGCCGGGCGAATGGAACCGTTCGCGGACTTGGATCATTTCTAGGGTTGATATCGTCACGCCATACCGCCCAGCTCTACGCTTGAAGCATGACCATCGCCACAAAGACGGCACGTCCGACAAGGTCACCATGTATGGCGGTGATACTGCGACCGCAGGAACTGGAAAACGGCAAGAGTTTCCAGTTGATAACGAGAGTGTGAGCATGTTTCTCAAAAATGGCTTGCAAGCATCTGTAACCAATGTCTGGGCTGTCGAGGTCGATGACAAAGCATACACATATGAACTCTCCCGCAAGAACCGTCTGTTTCGCGTGACATTCGATCTGACCAAACCAATCGCGTCGCCGCCGCTTCCATGGGGGTGGGGAAAATAACGGATAGCGATGCCAAGCTGATGGAGGCCAGCATGCTGGCGCTCGGCGATGCGTATGAGGGCATGGCTGAAGAACTGTTCGATCGCTTCATCGCCGCGCATCCCCAGCATGCCGCCGCATTCACCCATCCCGAAGCGGCGCGTGAGCGCATGACGCGGGAAACGCTGGAAGCGATGGTTGGGCAGGCCGCCGGCGAATGGTGGGTTGATCATACTGTCACCAATTTTGTTGATCTGCACCATGATTACGGCAAATTTTCTGCCGATGATTATGCCGCGTGGTTCACGCTGATCATCGAAGTGATGGAAAAGCGCACCGGAGAGAAATGGCCGGAAGGCGCGAGCGCCGCGTGGCAACGGCAAGCCGACATTCTGACCCAAAAAGTCGCCGCGGCCACTCCTGCGCCTTAGCCATAAAATAGCGGATGAAAGCCAACCACAATATCCGGCTGCTCCACCCGCAACGGCAATATCTGATAATATTCCGCTGGCTCTCCTTCCGGAGCAAGCTTTGGGAATACGCGAAACCCGAAGCGCTTGTAATATTCCGGATTGCCCACCAGCACACATCCCGCCGCACGGCGTTCGCGCAGCATGGCGATACCCGCATTGATCAGCGCGCTGCCGACATGTTGCTTCTGAAGCTCCGGCTCGACTGCCACCGGCCCGAGCGCATACCAATCATCTGAATCATCCGCCGTAACACCCCGCGTAAAACTAACCTGCCCGACCACCGCGCCATCCATCTCCGCCACCAGCGAAATCTCCAGCGCATCCGCATCGCGCAGCCGATCTATCAAATCCGGCTCATCACCGCCCGAAAAGGGCATCGGCGCAAAGGCGCGCTTTGTGATGTCATATATGGCCGCCTTATCAGCGGGCTTTTCGAGGCGTATTGTAACGGTCATTGCGCTGCTCCCTTCCTGTGTCTTCGGGTAGCATCCTCGCCCCGCCTTGCCAAATGCCATATCCCCGCCCAAAGCTGCCGCGCATGAGTGATACACCCGCGCCCGATAACGCCCAGCCCGGCGAAATCCACATACTGGTCGATGCAGATGCCTGTCCGGTGAAGGATGAGATATACAAGGTCGCGCTGCGCCATAATGTGCGCGTCATCATTGTCGCCAATTCGGCATTCCGCATCATGCAGCACGCCCTTGTGAACCGCGTGATTGTGGATGATGGCTTTGATGCCGCTGATGACTGGATTGCCGAGCGGGCGAGCGCCAAGACGGTGGTCGTAACCAGCGACATTCTGCTCGCGGATCGGTGCATCAAATCCGGCGCGAGCGTGCTGGCAAATAACGGCAAGCCCTTCACCGAAAATTCCATCGGCGGCGCGGTGGCGGCGCGCGCCATTATGGAAGACCTGCGCGCCGGAATGGATGGAGCCACAGGAGGCCCGCCGCCATTTAGCAAAGCCGATCGCTCGCGGTTTTTGCAGGAACTGGATACGGTGTTGGTGCGGATGGCGCGCCGATAGCAATAGCAATCACAATATTTTGGGTGACAAAGGTTACACTGTGTCACCCATGCGAAAAAGCTGCAGCACCGCCGAAATACATCCATCACCATCCGCTTGGCCCGGGTGACAGTTTGGCGAAAATAAATCACGCCGCTCCCCGCCGCGCCGCGCCGCGATGTCCCGGCCTTTCCTCCGGCGCATATTTCTGTGCCAGCGCGCGGACCTTTTCTGCCACGCTTTCGGCCTCTTCGCCCAATTCCCATTCCAGACGGCCATCCTCTATACGCTGCAACAAATCTTCCCAAGCCTCGCTATGAAACTCCGCCGCCGCGCCGTTACGGGTGACGAGCGAAGCGCCAAAACGGTTCCGCATCGCGAGCAAGCCCAGCGTCAGGCGTTCATCATATTTGCGCGAGGTGCCGATCAACTCACCCTTGTGATAATGCGGCACCTCGACCCCATTCAACGCCCGTTCCAGCGCCGCATGCGCCAGATTGTCATAGCCATGCTGAAAAGCAGCCTCCCAGCCAATATCAAAAGGCTGTCCTTTATGGCGCGCACGTAATCTGTAAGCGCTCTGCCGCGACATGCCGACGGTTTTGGCCGCAGCAGAAACATTGTTGGTCGCCGCAAGCTCACGAAGGAAGGCGGACATTTTGTCTGGCGTCCAGCCATCATGGCGGGGGTTGGAGTGGGAGGGGATAGCGGGGAGTTTATTGGGTTCCATCTGGCAGTGTGGAGCATAGATGGGGGTGTGTAGGAAAGTTTATTCGGTCAAAAGCCTGCCCTGAACTTGTTTCAGGGTGGTACTTTGACCGAGGTTGGCGCTTCTTTTAGGTGACACAAACCATCGAAAAGGGTTCACTACCCCCAAACTGACAAACCTTCCGTCATCTAGTAATGATCAGCATCAAACCCTCTATGGTTCAATAAGAACCGAGCTACTGCTTTCCTACTCCAACTACGTTGCCGAATTCGCATTTTTACGGTTTTCGCAGTTTTGGGAACATTACGTTTCGGATCATAGAAAACCACTCCTCTTGAATTCATTGCATCGAAAAAAGGCTCGGACATGATGCTTTTTTTATCATGTAGCCATCCGTGCCTAAAACCTTCGTAAGCGAGTAACCAAATCCAATCATTTTTCACACGTTCGGCAGAAATTTCATCTTCCCAATGCGATTTCGGCAAAACGCTCGTGCACAACCCTCGACTGTCGAGGTCCAATAGAACCAATGCAAGAGCGCTGGAAGGGATGCTTTTCGCCAATTCGGCAATCTTGCTCGTTTTCATATTAATACCCAATCCTCGAATTGTGTATATTTGCCAGATCGCTTCATAAATGTTGCCATTGATTAAGTTCCGTACAGCCAGCTCAGTGAATCGATCACCTATACGTTTTTTGGAAACACGCTTTGTGTTGAAATCTAGATTTATCAACAACTCACAAATCCGGGACATCGACCCAGGAGATACAATGGCAGCTTTCAAAAGAAACGACTCCAAGATTTCTACATCTGCCAATGAAGTTTTATGGTTTTCAAGGACCGCCAAGGCGTAGTTAGTGACGGCTTGTTTCTCATGCTCGGCTTGTAAACGAAGCACTAGTGTCAGGAATTCCCTTAGCCTGGTACCAGTCAGCGGGCCCGGCCTATGCGATAAGAACGATCCCAGTTCGGATATCCATGCTTCTTCTGAATGGGATACAACCCTCGATATAAATGTTTTGCTTCCATTTATATCCAAACCATATGATCGATATACCGAAACAATGGACGCGAGTGCAGCTTGAGCAGATTCCAAGTCTTTCAGACCCACAAACCAATCATCTTGAAGTCGGTCAATATCAGTTGACAATTTTTTGTCTGATGATGACAAGTAATCAAAATCTATTCTTGAAGAAATAATTTCAGCAAGAATTCTCGACGTTTCCGGCCCAATCGGAATTCCTACTGTTTGATTTCGATTACAACTTCGAACAAGGAGGTCAAGCCGATCTGCCAAAGAACCCTCATATCCCTTCAGGTTGCCTTTAACCTTCTCTTTCCCATAGGCCGCCCACGAAATGGAGTGGGTATAAATTGAGGGATAAAACCTTGTTATATCAGTCTTTACCAACCAATCCGC
>CAKZNA010000293.1 GCA_937129355.1 uncultured Sphingomonadales bacterium
CTACTGCCGATTGCCGCGCTGATGTATTATTCAAAGTTTTTTCGTGTCGGTGTTGGCGGGCTGAAACTGCATAAGCTGGAATTTGAATTCACGGCACGCTCGGCTGACTGGATACTCTTTTCGCTGGCCAATATGGCTATCGTTTTTTGCACGTTAGGCATCGGCTATATCTTCATGCCTTACCGCAACTGGACATTCTTCGTGCGCCATATGGAGGCATATGGAGAGATTAATCTCGACGAGCTGACCCAATCCGAAACCAAGCGTGCCAAGCATGGTGAAGGCTTGTTGGATGCATTTGACGTGGGCGCCATTTAATGTCGGATCATATTTTTCAGGCCTGGCATTTTGATGGAAAGACGCCGGTAAGACGGCCAGTGGATATCCAGGCAGTTGGCCGTGATTTCTTTCTGGTTGAAAAAGAACGTCGCCATGGCCCGTTTCCTTTCATCGATGTGACCTATGTTGGCGAACAGAATGGCGCGCATGTTTACGGGCTGGATGAAAGTGATGGCTGGCGATTGGGCTTGCGCGGAGAAATCCCGCAGGAACTAACCGGGCTTTTACCTGCTCCGCGCCGATATGGCCGCTGGGTTGATCGGCTCGGTTTTGGCCGTGCGGCCGTTGCCTTCACCGCGATTAGCGCCGCCGTAGTAGCCGTGGTGCTGTTCACGCCGCAATGGCTTGCTCCTCTGGTTCCATCCAGTTGGGAACGGGAAATGGGCGATGCATTGGTGGGCGATTTTGGCGGCCGGTTTTGTGCAACGCCAAAAGGTAGTGAAGCGCTTTCCAAAATGGTGAATGCGCTCGACAAGGATGCTAGCGACCTGCAAGTCGAGGTTGCCAATATTGATATGGTGAATGCGGTCGCGCTTCCCGGCGGCAAAGTGATCCTATTTCAAGGCTTGATCGATTCTGCGCGGTCACCGGACGAAGTTGCTGGCGTTCTCGCGCATGAAATCGGCCATGTCCGTGAACGCCATGTGATGCAATCTCTGCTACGCCAATTGGGTCTTTCCATCGTTCTGGGCGGAGCGGATGGCGCTGGCGGGTCGCTGTTTAATGGCGCTCTATCGTCCAGCTATTCGCGCGATGCGGAACGCGAGGCCGATGCGCATTCGATCAAAGCAATGTCTGAAGGCGGTGTTTCTCCGGTTGCAACGGCGGGATTTTTCCGGCGGCTTTCGAAAATTGACGGCAGCGAAAATGCCAAAGGAAACGCAGCGCGCATTACCGGATATATGTCGAGCCACCCGCTTTCCAGCGAGCGGAAGAAGGCGTATGAAAATAGCCTGATTAAGGGCAAAAAATATACGCCTTCGCTCACCGCCACAGAATGGAAATCGCTGCAATCCATGTGCGGAGATGACCCTGATGTCGAATCCGGCTTTGGCTTTGATTTTGGCAAAGATGACAGCTAAAGAAGCCAAAAATTTGGAGTTAGTATTTTATGTTTAAGCGCCTTTTCATCGATCACCCAAAAACCGTTGATGAAACCTATCTGGAGCATTTCCGTTTTGCGGGAAGTTTTGGCGTGCGGATGGTATGGGGCGGGCTTGGTGCGATTGTTCATGCGCTTGTACCCGGATTCTGCAAAACAACGGGCAGCCGCACAATCGGCACACTGAACGGCATTGTTGTCGAGCACCGCGAAGCGAAGCGCACTGCCACTGGCGAGATGTATAGCATCGAATATATTATCTGAGCAGAGCCTTGGATTTTACCGAAGCGCCTGCCGAATTTCTGACCCGCCCCGACGGCAACCAAATTGCCTGCCGGTTCCAGGCGGGCGCCGGGCCGACATTGGTGTTTTTGCCCGGCTATATGTCCGATATGCAAGGCGGCAAGGCGCAAGCGCTTTCGAAATGGGCAGCAGAAAACGCCAAGGCGATGCTACGTCTCGACTATTCGGGATGCGGCGAAAGCGGCGGTGAATTTTCGGACGGCAGCTTCACCATCTGGCGCGATGATGTTCTGATGGCCATTGATCATTATACAGATGGGCCAGTTGTTTTGGTGGGTTCATCAATGGGCGGATGGTTGATGCTGCTAGTTGCATTGGCGCTGGGCGAGCGCGTGGCTGGTATCGCTGGCATTGCCGCTGCCCCGGACTTTACCGATTGGGGGTTCGATGATGCGCGCAAAGCCGAGCTTGCAGAGAAAACCGTTATCTATGAAGACAATCCCTATGGCCCTGAACCAATGCCAACTTACTTGAAGCTTTGGGAAGACGGCGAAGCCAACAAATTGCTTGGCAAAGAAATCCCGATCAATTGCCCCGTAAGACTTCTCCATGGCCAACGCGATGCCGATGTGCCGTGGCAAATTTCGATGCAACTGGCCGAAAAGCTGCGTTCAGATGATGTGCAGATACGGTTGGTTAAGGATGGCGATCACCGACTGTCACGTCCGCAAGATATTGACTTGTTGATCGAGGCTGTTTCGGGTTTAATGCGCTAAATTTTCAGGGCCAAGACTCACTATGCAAATGTTGCTATTTCCGCTGCTGTTACAATCGGCAGCCCTTCCTACAATCGATGAATTGCGCCTGAGTGATTGTATTCAGCTTGCCAACAAGGACGCGTCTTCGGCGATTGTAGAAGGCAACAAATGGCGACAAGAAAATGGTGGCTGGCGTGCTGATATTTGCACCGCCACCGGATATGCCCGTAATTTTGAATTTGCCCGCTCGCTTCCCTATTTTGAAAGCGGCGCCGAATTTGCGTCAGCCGAAAGTGATGAGCGTGCTAACCTGTTTTGGTTGCAAGCCGGAAATGCAGCGATCACCGCAGACAAGCCCCGCGACGCCATTCGTTATTTCGACCGCGCGCTGGCAAAAGGCGCCTTGCCGGATACTGACCGCGCGGATGCATTGATTGACCGGGCCCGCGCGCATGTCGATGCCGGACAGGAAGCGCAGGCCAAAACCGATCTGTTTGCAGCACGCAGGCTTGCGCCTGAAAATGAAATGGCTTGGCTATTTTCTGCAACCTTGGCCCGGCGAAATGCGGAGTTGAACGAAGCACAAACTTTCATTGCAACTAGCGCGTCATTGGCCCCCAAAGATCCCGCCATTGCATTGGAAGCAGGGAATATAGCCGCCGCCGCAAACGACCTTGCGCAAGCGGCCAAGCAATGGAAGCTGGTCATGGAGCTGGCACCAACCAGCCGCCAGGCAATTTCCGCCGCACGATTGCTCGCGAAAATTGAGGGCGAAAGCATGGAACAGCCAAACACCGGAAAACCAGGCGAAAGCGAGGCCAACAATGGCCGTTAAATTTCTACATAGCATGCTCCGCGTGACCGACCCGGATGCAACCGTCGCCTTTTTCGCCCTGCTCGGGTTGGAAGAAGTCCGGCGTTATGAGGTTGAACAAGGCCGTTTCACGCTGATCTTTCTGGCCGCGCCGGGGCAAAAGGATGTTGCGGAGGTTGAGCTGACCTATAACTGGCCGCCCGAAGATGGCAGCACAGGCGATACATATGATGGCGGACGTAATTTCGGCCATCTGGCCTATAGCGTCGATGATATTTATGCGACGTGCCAGACATTGATGGATGCAGGCGTAACCATCAACCGGCCACCGCGCGATGGTCACATGGCCTTTGTCAGATCGCCCGACAATATCTCGGTTGAGCTGTTACAGGCGGGCGATAATTTACCCGCGCAAGAACCATGGGCCAGCATGGAAAATACCGGAGAATGGTAATGGCATTAGAGATTATCCGCATCCCGGTTCTTTCCGATAATTATATCTGGCTTGTCCACGAACCGGTAAGCGGAGAGACGATGGTGGTCGACCCTGCCGTTGCCGACGCGCCGCTGGCCGAAGCAGAAAAGCGCGGGTGGAAGATTACACAAATCTGGAACACGCATTGGCATCCCGATCACACAGGCGGAAATGCGGATATAAAGACCGCGACCGGCTGTCATATTACAGGGCCTGCGGCTGAAAGCGCGCGCATTCCGACGCTTGATACCATGGTGCAGGAAGGCGGTACCGCCCGGCTTGGCGATGTGGTGGGCAATGTTATTGACGTACCAGCGCATACCGCAGGCCATATTGCCTTTCATATTCCATCAGAGAACGCGCTTTTCATCGGCGACACATTATTTGCCATGGGATGCGGACGGCTATTTGAAGGCACGCCTGCTCAAATGTTTGATAATATGCGCAAGCTGGAAGCATTGCCTGATGAAACGGCGGTTTATTGTGCGCATGAATATACGATGTCCAATGGACAGTTTGCGCTAACCGTAGAGCCTGAAAATACGGCGCTGGTTGAACGCATGAAGGCCGTCGAAACCATGCGCAATCGTGGTGAGGCAACAGTCCCGACCAGCATAGCGTTGGAGAAGGCCACCAACCCGTTTATGCGTGCAGCTTCCATCGATGAACTGGCTGCCCGCCGCGCGGCAAAAGACGCGGCCTAATCTTCACGCTGGCCTATCGCAAATACTCTCGCTAAAGACGCGCAATAGATAAGCTTAAGGGAGGCCGTTTTGGCGCTTGGACCCAAGAATAATGATAAGCCGAAAGAAGGCGATAAACGCGATTTGAGCGACGAAGCATTTATGCGCGAAGTCGACGATGCCGTGCGTTCAAGCGACCTCACCAATTTCTGGCAGCGCTATGGACGCTGGCTGCTTGCGCTTGTTGTTATCGGGCTGGCTGCTTTTGGCGGCTATATATATTGGTCAAACCAACAGGTTGAACAAGCCGGCAAGCAAGGTGAGGTCTTTGTCGATGCGGTAGACAAGCTGGAAGCCAATGACGAGGCCGGGGCGCTGAAAGCACTGGCAGAAGTCAAGAAAAGCGGAAAGCCCGCATATCGCGCGATGGCCGAGCTGGTCGAAGCCAACCTTGCGATGGAAAAAGGCGAAACCAAAAAAGCTCTCGCAGCATATGCAAAGGTGGCTGCCGACGGTGATCTGCCGCAACCTTTCCGCGATTTGGCGGTGATCCGCCAGACGGCGGGTGAATTTGACACGCTGGAGCCGCAAAAGATTATCGATCGGCTAAAACCGCTAGCTAAGCCGGGCAACGCCTGGTTTGGAAGCGCCGGAGAAATGACGGCAATCGCTTATTTGAAAATGGGCAAGGAAGATCTTGCTGGCCCCATTTTTGCCCAGATTGCAAAGCAAAAGGACCTACCGGAAAGTTTGAAGGCCCGCGCCACGCAAATGGCCGGAAGCCTTGGCATTGATGCCGTTCAGCTTGACGAAAAGAAAGACGGTGCATCTGGTGACGAAGATGCAGCAGCGAAAGGTGATAGCAAGTGAGACTGGTTACTAAGGGACTATTGGCAGTATCTGCCATTTCGCTACTTTCGGGCTGCGCAGCGATCAGCAGCGTTGTCGGCGGCGGCGATGACAAAAAGAATGAAACGCCCACTGTAGGTAAGCGCGTCGATATTTTGGGCACACAGGTGGATAGCAAAGCGGACCCCGCCCTATCCGGCCTTTCTGTCATTCTTCCCGCGGCACAGACCAACCCCAATTGGCCGCAAACTGGCGGAAACGCAGCAAAATCACCCGGCCATGTGGCCTTGGGCCAAGGCATGACGCGTATCTGGTCGGCCAATATTGCAGGAGCGTCCAACAGCAAGCGGCTTGCTGCTGCGCCCGTGATTAACAATGGTAAGCTTTATGTGACGGATACCGACGCAATGGTTTCGGCTTTTGATGCTGCAACAGGCGCAAAAGCATGGGCAACCAAGCTGGAAACAGATAAAGACGGCCGCCCATCGGCATTTGGCGGCGGTGTTTCAGCAGACGGAACAATGGTCTATGCAACAAATGGCGTGGGCGATGTCGCCGCGCTGGATGCAAATAGCGGCAGTATTGCATGGAAAAAACGCCCGGCGGGGCCGCTTCGCGGCGCACCAACTGTGGCGATTGGCAATGTCTATGTCATGACGCAGGATAACCAGATTTACGCGATGCGCGCTAGCGACGGCCAGCAGCAATGGAATGAAGCCGGGCCGCTTGGCACTTCGGGCATTTTCGGTGTCGCTGCGCCAGCTGCTGCATCGGGCACCGTGATCGCAGGCTATTCCACAGGTGAGTTAACTGCCTATCGTTACGAAAATGGGCTCAACCTTTGGGCCGATAGTCTTTCGCGCACATCGATGCGCACATCGGTTTCGACCCTGATCGATATTGATGCTGACCCGGTTATCGACCGTGGCCGCGTTTTCGCGCTTGGCAAAGGCGGGCGGATGGCGAGTTATGAACTTAATAGCGGCCAGCGGCTTTGGGAAATCAACATTGCCGGCATCTCTACCCCTGCCGTTGCTGGCGAGTGGGTTTTCGTTCTAACGGATGACGCGAAACTGCTTTGCGTACAGCGCTCGTCTGGTAAAATTCGCTGGATTTCACAGCTTCGCGGCTACAAGAGCGAAAAGAAAAAGAAGGGCGCGATCGGCTGGCGCGGACCTGTTCTTGCCGGAGGCCGCCTGATTGCGGTCAATACAGAAGGCGAAGTGTGGTCAGTTGCACTTGCGGATGGCGCATCGAGCCTTGTTTACGACAATAAAGAACGCATCTCTGTTCCGCCTGTCGTGGCCAATAACATGCTGTACATCCTTGATGACAAAGGCAGGGTTTCCGCGTTTAAATAATGTAAGGCGGATCATCCTGATTTGGGTGATTGGTGGAATCACATAGTGCTTTCACTTCCGGCGTTCAGGCTCTAAGGGCGCTTACAAATGAAACCAACTATCGCCATTATTGGCCGGCCTAATGTCGGAAAATCAACGCTGTTCAACCGTCTGGTTGGCAAACGGCTGGCGCTGGTAGATGATCAACCGGGCGTGACTCGCGACCGGCGCGAGGGCGAAGGAACGCTATTCGATCTGGAGTTTAATGTTTTCGATACAGCGGGTTATGAGGATGAAGACCCCCAAACATTACCGGGCCGGATGCGCATGCAAACCGAAGCAGCGTTGCAGGAAGCCGACGTTGCGCTATTCTTGATCGATGGCCGCGCAGGGATCACGCCGCTGGATGAAGAAATCGGACGCTGGCTGCGCAGTGCGGGATGCCCAATCGTCTTGGCGGTGAACAAAGCAGAAGGTAAACAAGCCGAAGCTGGCATTATTGAAAGTTATGCACTGGGTCTGGGTGATCCAATCGCGATCAGCGCAGAGCATGGCGAAGGGATGGCTGACCTATTTCAGCAGCTTATGCCTCATGTCGATGCTGCTGCCGCAAAAATCGCAGAACTTGAAGCAGGTGAAGATGATCCCGACGCGCCGCTAAAGCTGGCCATCGTTGGCCGGCCTAATGCTGGTAAATCGACATTAATCAATCGCTTGCTGGGTGAAAACCGCCTGATTACAGGGCCAGAGGCTGGCATTACGCGGGATAGCATCGCGATTGACTGGGTCTGGAGTGATCCGGATGGCGACGAAGATGGCCCGAAAGAACGCCCCGTTCGCCTGATCGATACAGCCGGTATGCGCAAGCGTGCGAAGGTGAAAGAGAAGCTGGAAAAGCTATCCGTTGCCGATGCACGCCATGCGATTGATTTTGCTGAAGTTGTCGTGCTCCTTCTAGATGCGACAAAGGGGCTTGAGCTCCAAGATCTGAAAATCGCCGACCATGTCCTGCAAGAGGGCCGCGCTTTGGTTATTGCCATTAACAAATGGGATATTGCCGAAGATGCAAGCTCGCTGTTCAACGGTATCCGCGGCGCATTGGAAGAAGGCCTGTCACAGCTAAAAGGTGTGCCGCTGATCGCCGTTTCCGCCGCGACCGGCAAGGGTACCGACCAAATGCTGAAAGCGGCATTTAACGCGCGTGACGCATGGTCGCGCCGCGTACCTACCGCATTGCTCAACCGCTGGTTTGAAGCAGCGGTTAATGCCAACCCGCCGCCAGCACCCGGCGGAAAACGGATAAAGCTGCGCTATATTACGCAGGCCAATACCCGTCCGCCGGCATTTGTTGTCTTCGGCACACGCGTCGATCAACTGCCAAACAGCTATCATCGCTATTTGCTAAACGGCATTCGCCGCGACCTTGATTTTGGGGCAGTTCCCGTGCGCATCAATCTACGTGCACGCGCCAATCCTTACGCCACCGATTAAGCTCGGCCAGATAATCCCTTTGGTTCAACCATTTCGGAGCATTTGTTAAAATTCGTATACTTCTGATTAACCAGTTTCCGCTAAATTGATTGCTTGCATGTGGAAGTTGAAATTATTCGACAGGAGTTTGACATGATGCATAGTGGCGAGATCGAAGCGGCGAGCGGTGATCTTATCAACCAGAAAGTGTTTGCCGAAGTGCGTGAAGCATTGGGCGAGCATTTTGTCCGTTTGCTTGGCTATTTCCGTGAAGATGGGATCAAATCCGTCGCGGCAATCGAACAAGCAATCGATGAAAAAGACTCTGCAAAGCTCGTAATTCCCGCGCATACTCTTAAAGGCGAAGCCTGCCAGTTTGGTGCTGACAAACTCGCTTTGGTCGCCGAAGAAATTGAAGTCGCTGCACGTCACTATTTGGAAATCCGCCAAGATCCATCAGATCTGATGGAGAAGGTTTCGCAACTACGGCCTCTCTTTGAGTTGAGCATTGCCGCCTTGGAAGCCGAAATCAGCCCGGTGGTTCAGCGTAGTTCCGGCGGTTCATTCCAGCGCGGATCATTCGGAACCAAGATTACGTTAAACTAGCTCGCTAAGCTATTCGCTTAAACGGCTGTAAGTTTCCGCGCGCCAGACTGCGCCATAGCCATTCCAGCGGGCCATAATTGAACCGCTTCAGCCATGGCAGCGACCAGACCAGCATCACTATCCATGCGCCAATAACAAAGAGCCAAAGCTCTGCGCGCCCGACCGATCCATAAAGCCCCAAGCCGTAGCCATAAAAAATGGTGGTCATCACAACGCTAGTGCCAAGATAATTGGTGAAGGCGGCCCGCCCGGCGGCAGCAACGCGCGCAATGAAACCGCTTTGCGCAAAGGCGTTGATGAACAGTATCAGCGCCGCCGCATATCCAACAATCATCAACAAGCGGAATGGATAGGTCCATGCCAAAACAATGTTGAGCGTCGTTAAGGTATCGAAGCCGCTGGACCACGCAAAAAAGGCGAACAGACCATAAGCCGCTCCGCCCAGCATTATGCCCCAAATAGCCCATTTTCGGTATATTGCCCGGTCCATCGCTCCAGTCATGAACCCGCTTTTGAACAACCCCATGCCGACCATCATGAAGGGCAGTGTTTCCAGGGCATTCTGCAATACTGCAACGAAAGGATGCATCCATTGCTCACTAAATTTATGCGCTACGATCGACCAGTAACCACCGAGATATAGCGCCGTTTCCGACGCTGTATCGCCATTAAGCTCGGCCATGACTTCCTTGAACTGCTTGGCCATTTCGGCATCGGCATCGGGCGCGTTAGCCGCCATTTCGAGCAAATAGATACTACCCGTCCAAAGCGACATCAGCAGGAAACCGATGGCATAGACGATCAAAGCCATCTTGATCAGCGGGCCTGCTTCCATATCTTTAAACAGATAGGCTACGCAGCCAATGGCGGCATAGAGAAACAGAATATCTCCCCACCAAATGAAGAAGAAATGCGCGAGGCCAAACAAGGCCAGCCAACCCATTCGCGTGAAATGCACTTTCTTCGGGCTTTCACCCTTGGCCTCCGCGCGTTCGACAATCAACATCAGCGATGCGCCAAAGAGCAACGAAAACAGCCCGCGCGTTTTGCCATCGACAAGGATGAAAGAAACTATCCAGCTGGTAATATCGGCCTGACTTGGATCACCCATGACGGCAGGATTGATATAGGCCATTTCGGGCATGGAAAAGGCGACAATATTCATCGCCAAGATGCCCATCACCGCAAACCCGCGCAAAGCGTCCAGCGTAATATGCCGTATATTTGTATCCGCCGCCGCATTCATTGCTTCTCTCCAACTGTATTAGGTAGTTGCTACAGCCAGGTTGAAATTTCTTCCAGCGGTTTCTTGACCGTTGCATGCACGGGGATTGTCGCATCATCGGCGGGCTTTCCCACCACCAGAACCATCATCGGTTTTTCATTGGCTGGCCGGTCACAAACCCCGTTCAGGAATTTCATCGGATTGGGCGTGTGGGTGAGCGTCGCGAGGCCAGCATCATGTAACGCGCTGATCAACATGCCGGTCGCGATGCCGACGCTTTCATTCACATAGTAATTCTGTTTCATTTCGCCCGGATACATCCCGCCTTTGCGCTGGCCGAATATCACAATCAGATACGGCGCGGTTTCCAGATAGGGTTTATCGTCATCGGTGCCGAGCGGTTCCAGTGCGTCGATCCATTCCTGCGATGCTTTGCCGGAATAGAACGCTTTTTCTTCCTTCTCGGCGGCTTCGCGGATGGCTTTCTTCTTTTCCGCACTTTCAACCACGGCGAAATGCCAGGGTTGATGATTGGCGCCATTTGGCGCTGTTCCGCCAGCGAGAAGCGCATATTCGATGGCTTCGCGCGGCACAGAATCATCGGAAAAATGCCGGCATGTCCGCCGGGTTTTCAACTGCTCGTAAGCTGCCTTGGCCTTCGCAACCCGTTCGGCATCGGAATAATTGGGCAGGTCGGTATAGGGTATTTTGTCATGTGGTTTCATATGCAACCGCATAGAGCGGGAATTGCAGGAACGAAAGAGCCGATAGTTTTTCTTATTAACACTGTTGTAAGCAATGGGTGTGTATGCTAGAAAAATAGGATATTGAGAATCTAAGGACGCCCGAATGACAACTCTCCCGCTTGTTCATCCCGACCGAAAAGAAGTTAGCTCTTTTCAGCCCATCAAGGCGCTGCGCCATTTCCGCAATCTGGTTGCCGACAAGGAAGATACCGAACAGGTATTTCATATTGTTCGCGCGCTGAGCGGCAAGGGATTCGTCAAGCGTGCAGAAGCATTCTGGAATAGCGAGTGCGGCAAAGCGGTGCTGGCCGAAAAGAAAGGGCTGCCTGAACGCCTCGATAATCATGATGCGCTGCGTAAACTGCCCGCCGGTTCGGTTGGCTGCACTTATGTCGATTTCATGGAACGCGAAGGTTTAACTGCGCAAGGGCTTGTCGACGAATATGAAAAATTCGGCGCGAAAATTGATCGTTATGATGACTTGCTGGAACATTATGGCCATCGCCTGCGCGATACGCATGATCTGTTCCACGTGCTGACTGGATATGGCCGCGATGCATTGGGCGAAGCTTCTGTGCTGGCATTTTCTTACAGCCAGAACCCCAATCTCGGCACAATTTTCATCGCCTATGCCGCGGGCCGCGAAATCAAAAGAGGCCTGCCATCAGGCGTGCCTATCTTCGGTTCGATCCGCGAAGCACAGAATAATGGCAAGCTAGCCGAAAAGATTGCGCATCAGGATATCATGACGCTGCTCACAATGCCTCTGGATGAGGCGCGCGCGAAGCTGAATATCAAGCCGCCAACCAACTATAACCGCGCGCATGACATGATGCGTGCTGGCGGAATTGATCCTTATGACATGTTGGGGCAACAAGCCGCTGCGGCTTAACGCAGCTCTTTGCGGATCACGAATTTGAGGCCTGACCAGACCTCATCCACC
>CAKZNA010000294.1 GCA_937129355.1 uncultured Sphingomonadales bacterium
TCGGCGGGTATCTTTTGCTGATGATATTGCTAGGTATAGACAGTATACAATACCGGTCAAACCACTCCCTTGAGAACAAAATTCATGACGGCGAAAATCTCTTCCGAACACGAAAACAGACCCGATTCTGTCGGCCTGATGTCAGACGAAGAAATTGTCGCCCGGATCTTCGATCACATCGACAACAAGACAACGGACACGGGGCAGGCGAGCTGGAAAGAGCCGGCGGAAAACTATCGCTCCGCAGAGCGGTTTGATGCCGAACTGGCATTGCTCCGCAGGCGTTGGGTCGTATTTTGTCCGTCAACAGCGCTCCCGAAATCAGGGGATTTCATAGCGCGAGACGCGGCCAGCGTTCCGCTAGTTGTCGTGAGGGGGAATGATAAGAAAGTAAGGGCATTTCTCAACGCATGTCGCCATCGCGGCGTTCAAGTTGCCAGCGACGCGGGTTGCACTAATGTCTTCGTATGCCCGTATCATGGCTGGTCCTACGGCACTGATGGATCACTTCGCACCGTGCCGCACAAAGCCGGCTTTCCGGACTTGGATAAGGAAAATCGGGGCCTTGTTGCGGTGGATTGCTTGGAGAAGAACGGGTTGATCTTCGTCAAGCAGGAGCCAGGCGCCACCGACCGCATTTTCGCGACAAATTTGCCTGACGTAATTCCTGACGGATACCGCGTGATCCAATCGGACGCATTAGAAATTGAAGCGAATTGGAAGCTGCATCTAGAGAGCTCTCTGGAAGGTTATCATATCCGTACGACCCACCAGACAACATTCTTTCCGGTACAATATGACAATTTAACGGTGGTTGAGGCTTTCGGTCAGAACAACCGGATTGCCTTTCCCTATCAGGCGATTGAAGGATTGCGTGACAAGCCGAAATCTACATGGTCCGCCAATGGGCGACTGACTTATGTCTATCATCTCTTTCCCAATGTTGTGGTTTCAACCTTTCCCGATTGTATGCAAGTCGTCGTTCTCGAACCATTGGGATTGGAACAGACGCGCCAGCACATGTTTCTTTTAACCGACTGCGGAGAAGATAGCGAAGCATTAGGCGTGGTTTTGGAAGGGCAGGAATTCGCCAAAGTCGGGGCTGTTGAAGACCGCGAGGTGGTTCTTGGCGCGCAGCGTGGTCTAGCGGCCGGAGCCAATGAATTTTTGGAATTCGGTCTATTTGAAAGTGCGATAGGGCGTTTTCATGGAGCTCTTACGAGAGAATTGGAATACCTTACCATCTAATGGTCGGAGAGGCAGAAAAGAAATTCCGATACTGTCTGCTTTTGCGCCCTTGGCCCGACATTGGGACAGACAATTCAAGCCCGCGGATGCGCGTTGTTATATTCGTCGAGCAGCATAGCGGTATCGACCGCTGTATAAACTTGCGTCGAGCTAAGGCTGGCATGGCCGAGAAGTTCTTGCAAGCTGCGCAAATCTGCGCCGCCCGCAAGCAGATGCGTGGCGAAGCTATGGCGTAGGGCGTGGGGCGTTGCGCTATCGTCGATGCGTAGGCGCTTGCGGGCGCCCTGCACGGCGCGGCGGATGAGGGCAGGGGATAGAGCGCCACCCTTTGCTCCCCGGAATAACGGTTTGTCCTTTTCAGCCGCGTGGGGGCAAAGCGCGAGATAGGCTTCGATTGCCTCGCGCACCTGCGGCAGAAGCGGAATGATCCGCGTCTTGTTGCGCTTGCCGGTAACGCGCAAAGTCTCACCCAGCGGCAGCACATCGCCCATCAAGCCGGTCGCCTCGCTGACCCGCAATCCGCAGCCATAAAGCAGCAGCAGCACTGCCCAGTCGCGCGCGCTGACCCAGCCATCGCCGGCATGGCTCGCAACGTCATCGGCAATCGCGATCACATCATCGGGCGCAACGGGGCGCGGGACGCTGGCGGGCACGCGCGGGCCTTTTAAGGTTGGGATATCGGCATCCTCGCCCAGCACGAAACGCAAATAGCCGCGTATCGCCGAAAGTTCGCGCGCGGTGGAACGGTTGGTAAGGCCTTCCACGCGCCGCATCGCCAGAAACGACCGGATATCGCCGGATTTGATTGCGGTAAAGGCTTTGCGGGTTGGTTGCTCCCCCCAATGATCGGTGAGAAAATCCGTCAGGCGCTGTGCGGTCGCAACATAGGCCTTCACCGTTTGCGGCGAGCGGCGGCGGTTATTCGCCAAAAAGTCGCGATATTCGCTGAGCAGCTGGTTCATATCGCGGGCAGCTTACCGTCCGGCTCCTGCGAAGTCGAGTTTCGCGTGGGCGGTCACGTTGGGATGTTTGGTAAGGCCGGGATATTTCATAGAAGGGTGAAAGGAAAAAGGGGTATAAGGGCGCAGCCCACTAAATTGAAGACATCGAATTTTCAGCACCGATAGAATGTATGGCGCTTCGCGCAAAGAATTACGCACCCTCTTTCACCTCTTTTTCCTTTTAACCTTTTATGAAACTATCACGCAGTAATCTCTGGCAAGATCGCGTCCAGTAGCGGCATTCCGGCGGGTTTGATCGTCAGAATATTGCCGCGCGTTTCGACAAAGCCCATCTTCGCCAAACGCTTCGCAGCAACGGGATCAATCATGCTATCGCGCGGCATATCAAAACGTGTTTCCATGGCGGAAAGATCAATACCTTCGGCCAGCCGCAACCCCATCAACAATGCCTCGGTCACTTGCGTTTCGGGCGGGAGGCTTTCCTCGCTCTGGTTGCCATGCCCATTGCGCGCCACGGCAGAAAGGAAGTTTTCCGGCTTTTTGTGCCGGTGCGTCGCTTGTTCCAGCCGCCTGCCATGTGCGCCGGGGCCGACACCCACATAATCGCCATAGCGCCAATAGGTCAGGTTGTGGCGGCTTTCCATGCCCCGCGCCGCATGGTTGCTGATTTCGTAGGCAGGCAATCCCGACGGGCCCATCATTTCCTGAGTCACCGCAAACAGATCTG
>CAKZNA010000295.1 GCA_937129355.1 uncultured Sphingomonadales bacterium
CTTTTCTTAGCACAAAATAGATGGCATCAAAACTATGGGTAAGCACTCCTACCAATGCAAGCAAGCCAACACCCAAAAACAAAACTGCATAAAACCAAATGGCTGTTTTAAGCAGTTTGTAAGATTTAAACCAACAATACAACGAAAGCAAGGTAATGCCCGCTATTGCAATACTAAAAAAAATGGTTAACCCCCATTTCCATTGCATTAGTTGTGTTGCTGGCATGGTGCTAAAAAAATCTGACAACCAATAGGCATAAGCACTGCTGTATGTTTTTGAGGCAAGCAAAGCATTGATGGTAAGTAAAAAGTTTTCGCGAAAATAGGTGCACAACAAAACTAAAATCAAGCCCACAAAAGCAAGTAATTTAGATGGTTTCCACTTTTTCATTGTTGATTTTTGGTTTACCCATTTTTTCTGTTAGTAAAATTGGTGAGTTGCTTACCATGCTCATCGAGTCGCGTCTGCGTCTTGGTCAGCTCCTTGTCGATAGCGATAACCGAAGTCACCATACCGCTATGTGTATAGGGTATCTGCATCAGATCGAGCATGCCCTGCACACTGCCATCTTCGCCGGGCACTCCGTGCAATGCGTTGAAGACGACATCGGGTTTTAGCTTTGCCAAAACCACCGCAATATCCCTATCCATGTCAACACGCGTTACTTTATAACCAACACTTTCAAGCGCATCGGCCACGCCAGTACCACTCATCAAGGAAACTTCGCGCTCGTTGGACCATCCGCCCATCAGGACCGCGACATGAATATCCTTGCTCATGCCCGCTTTCCTACGTGTTTCTTGCTGGCGCTTTCGGCATGAATGCCTACACGCTGGATCTCCCATTGGAGCTCTATGCCGGATTTAGCTTTCACGCGCTTTCGTACCTCTTCGCCCAGCTCCTCAATATCCGCGCTCGTAGCATCGCCCAGATTGAGAAGGAAATTAGTATGCTTTTCAGATACCTGTGCGCCGCCAATTTGCAAGCCTCTACATCCCGCCTCGTCCACCAATTGCCACGCCTTGTGACCCTCGGGGTTTTTGAATGTCGAACCGCCGGTTTTTGATCGTAGCGGCTGCGACGCTTCGCGCTCTTCGGAAATGCGGTTCATCTCTGCGCCTATCACTGCCGGATCGCCTGTGACCCCGCGGAACGTGGCTGAAACAACAATGGCCTGTTCGGGCAATTCGCTATGACGATATGTGTAACGCAACTCTTCCAGCGGCAGAGTACGAATTTCTCCGGACCGCAATATCACATCGCATTCAATCAGAATATCTTTCACTTCGCGTCCGTAAGCACCGCCATTCATGCGGACGAAACCGCCGACAGTCCCGGGAATACCGCGCAAAAACTCCAGCCCCGCTATTCCGGCATCGCGCGCTTTAGACGAAACCAATATGCCGGATGCACCGCCCCCGCATTTCACGGTAACATCGTCAAGCTGCTCCACTTTGGCGAAAGGTTTACCCAAACGGACGGTCACATCTTTAATACCACCATCGCGCACGATCAAATTGGAACCTAGCCCTAATGGCCATACGGAAATTTGCGGATCAAGCTCGCGCAAGAATGCCTGTAAATCTTCAAGGTCAGCAGGTTCGCATAACCAATCCGTTGGCCCACCCGATTTGAACCATAGCAGCGGAGCCAGCGGTGCATCCTGTTTTAACTTGCCGCGCACAGACGGCATGGCAAGCGTGCTCATTTGAGAGCCTCCGTCACCTTGCCCGCCAAATCGGCTGCAAGCTTGGTAATGTCACCAGCGCCCAAACAGACAATGACATCACCATCGGCTAGGTCCGGCGCTATCTTGCTGGCCAGATCATCGATGTCCTCAGTTGTTTCGGCGGAACGGTGTCCGCGCTGTTTTATGCCCGCGACTAAAGCTGCTGCATCCACGCCGTCGATAGGATCTTCCCCTGCCTTGAAAACCGGCGTGATATAAACCGCATCGGCATCATTAAATGCCTGCTGAAAATCATCCATATGATCGCGAAGGCGCGTATAGCGGTGCGGCTGTGCTACTGCGATTACGCGGCCTGCGGTGCTTTCTCGCGCGGCGGCCAATACGGCGCGAATTTCGACAGGGTGGTGGCCATAATCATCAATGACTGTAACGCTTCCGTCGCCAACGGCAATCTCGCCCACTTTGGTAAAGCGGCGCTTCACACCGCCAAAACCGACAAAGCCCTTGCTAACCGCATCATCGCTCATGCCCATTTCAAGGCCCACAGCAACGGCGGCAAGTGCGTTTTGAACATTGTGCCTGCCGGGCATGGGTAGCTCGATGCCCTCAATCACACGTTTACTGCCATCACGCGAAGTCACTTCGACGTCAAACCGGTTGCCGCCCGGAATCGGCGTTACATTGGTACCGCAAATATCCGCCTGAACCGAAAAACCATATGTCGTGATTCGACGGTCACGGATTTGCGGGATAACCGCCTGCACCTCGGGATGATCAAGGCACATGATCGCCGCGCCATAAAAGGGTACATTTTCGACAAATTCGACAAAGGCCTTCTTGATCGCATCAAAGTCGCCATAATGATCGAGATGTTCAGGGTTGATGTTGGTGACAACCGCAATTGTACCATCGAGGCGCAGGAAGCTGCCGTCACTTTCATCGGCTTCGACCACCATCCAGTCACTGTCGCCTAAGCGCGCGTTAGAACCATAGCTGTTGATGATGCCGCCGTTGATTACGGTCGGATCAATCTCGCCATTGTCGAGCATAGCCGCGACCATCGAAGTGGTTGTTGTCTTTCCATGCGTCCCAGCAACGGCAACTGTATTCTTTAACCGCATCAATTCTGCAAGCATCTCTGCACGGCGAACAAGCGGTATGCGCCGTTCAAGCGCTGCGTCGCGTTCGGGATTGCCTTTTTTAACGGCGGTCGATGTAACAACGACGGATGCATCGCCCAGGTTATCGGCGCTATGGCCGATCATTACTTCGATGCCCTTTTTGCGCAAACCTTCGACGACATAGCTATCGGAAAGATCGCTGCCTTGCACCTTATAGCCTAGATTATGCATCACTTCGGCAATGCCGGACATGCCGATCCCGCCAATACCCACAAAATGGATTGTGCCTATGTCAGTCGGAACGCCCTTCATGATGCGTCGCGGGCCATCGCTGGCGATGGCCCTTTAAAGCCACCAACGCCTTCTCGTTTAGCCTTGGCAGCTTTCATATTTCCTGCGCCGCCGAACCCTTCAACCAGATCGGCAATATCCTGAACCGCATTCGGGCGGCCGCATTTCCAAGCGGCCTTGGCGGCATTTTCGAGCGCGCCGGGTTTTAGTGCGATAGCCTGCACCTGCTTGGCGAGCTCGACGGGCGTGAATTTAGGTTGCGCAATTGCGCGCGCGCCACCTGCTTCGACCATTTCTTTCACATTGTGGCTTTGATGATCGTCTGTCGCGATTGGCAGCGGCACCAATATGGCCGGACGTCCGGCTGCGGTTAGTTCTGCAATGGTCGATGCTCCTGCCCGGCCGATAACGATATGCGCCCAGCCCAAACGTTCCGGCAAATCTGGAAGATAAGTTGCAAGCTCAGCTGGAATTTCGTGCTTGGCATAGCTTTCACGCACGGCACTGATATCTTCTTCGCGGCACTGCTGTGTCACTTGCAGGCGGCGGCGCAGATTAAGCGGCAACCGCGCCAATCCGTCTGGCACCACATCCGAAAGTATGCTCGCACCTTGACTACCACCGGTTACCAGAACGCGGAATATTCCTTCCTCGTCCAATGGCGGGTAGGTTTGATCACGCAGTGCCAGCACTTCCTCACGCACCGGATTACCAAGCAGATGGGTTTTATCTTTGTGAGCTGTATTTAACCGCTGCACATCGGGATATGCGGTGATGATGCCGCTAACCTTACGTGCCGTCATCCTGTTCACACGTCCAAGAACGGCATTTTGTTCGTGAACCAATGCAGGTATTTTGTTTGCAAATGCGCCTAGCAATGCAGGAAAAGCAGGATAGCCGCCAAAGCCAATAACCGCGCTCGGCCCAAAGCTGGAATAGAGCTGCTTCGCCATTTTACGGCCAGCCCATATTGCACGCGCACCACCGACCCAGCTTTTCGGGTTTTTGGTAATGCGGCCTGCTGGCAAAACATGCGTGGCCATCTTTTCGGGACAGCCCGGTATTTTGGTTCCGCGCTCGTCCGTGATCAGCGCGACATGATGTCCGCGCCGCAAAAGCTCTGCGCCCAGGGCATAAGCCGGAATGATATGTCCACCTGTTCCGCCAGCTGCCAATACATAATGCCGTGATATACTCATTAACCGTTTCCATCCCGCATATAGCGCGACCGGTCAAGATAAGGGTTACGTTTGGTGAGTGCCAATATGAAACCGCAGGTTACTGACAGGGCAAGGATTGAAGAACCGCCATAACTGATAAAGGGTAGCGTCATGCCCTTTGACGGGAATATGCCTAGGTTCACGGCCATATTGATCATCGCCTGACCGATAAACTGTGCGATCAATCCTGTTACCGCCAGAACCGTAAATTGGTCTTTCTCTTCCAGCAGGCGAGTTACCACACGGATTAGAATGGCGAGAAACAGCACTGCGATCACCATGCAAGCGAGCAAACCAAACTCCTCGCCGATGACCGAGAAAATATAATCGGTCTGTGCCTCGGGAAGCGAATATTTGCGCGTGCCCAAACCCGGACCGACACCTATAAGCCCACCAGCGGTCAATGTAGCCATTGCCATCTTATCGTGAGTCAGGCCTTCGGTGCCGAATATCCAGGCATCAATACGCTGCGTCGCGACAGGATAGAAGTTATACGCAACGAAAAGAAGCGCCGCTCCGCCAAGGACCAATGCCCAAAGCCGCCAAGCCGGAACGCCGTAAACCATCATCAATGCAAACCAGATGCCGCAGCAAAGGATGGTCTGCCCCAAATCGGGCTGTGCCAAAAGGAAGATGCAGATATAACCCGTTATACCCATCGTGATCATTGCTAGCGGTAATTTACCGTCTTTGATTTTCCAGGAAAGTATCCAGGCTAGCGTTATAGCGAACATCGGTTTCAAAAATTCAGATGGCTGAATTGTCGCTGGCCCCCAGCCTATCCAGCGCTGCGCACCGTTCACTTCCTTGCCCAAAAACGGTACAAGCATCAGCAGCCCGAGCATCACCGCAAAACCGAATATCGCCAGCCTGCGCGCCTGTTCGCGTGGATACATGGAGATGAACAGCATGAGCGGAACGCCGACGCCAATCCACATGAGTTGTTTATAGAAGAAATATAATTCAGGCAGTTTAACCGCATCTGTTGAAAGCCGCCGCGCGCCTGCCGGCGATGCCGCAGCAACAGCAAGAAGGCCGACGGCTATCAATGCCAGCATCAGCGCAAGTAGCACGCGGTCGAGTTCCCAAAACCACACACCGAGCGGAGACCGGTCACCGCGACCAAGCCGGTTCGACAGGCCGATCTTACCCGTTTTGGCGGCGAGTACCCACGGCACTTCCTCCGAAGAGCCGCTCATGCCGCTTTCCCCTCAACAAGATTCTGCACGGCTGCTTTGAAGCAATCCCCGCGTGCCTCGAAATCCTTAAACTGGTCAAATGAAGCACAGGCGGGCGAAAGCATCACGACTTCGCCCGGTTTTGCCTCCGCCGCCGCCTTTGCAACGGCGGTGATGAGCATTTCGCAATTTTCGGCCGGCATCGTGTCCTGCAAAGCCTCTGCGTAAGCAGGGCCGGCTTCGCCGATAGTATAGGCTTTTACGACATTGCCAAAATTCGGCTCGCATTCTGCAAGGCTGTCACCCTTTGGCTTGCCGCCTACTATCCAATGTATTCTGGGATAGGCCGCTAGAGCCGGAGCCGTAGACGCCGCATTTGTTGCTTTGCTGTCATTGACGAATAAAACGCCATTCGCCTCCGCCACAATTTCCATCCGGTGTTCGAGGCCTTTAAAACTGCGGAAAGCAGCTCGCCATTGTGCTTCACCAATGCCGAGCGCCTCTGCAATCGCAATCGTAACCGCTGCATTTTGAAGGTTATGGGGTCCTTGCAGCGAGGGCCATTCCTCTTGCCCCGAGACTGAAGTGGGATCTGCAACGACTGTAAAACCGTCTTCGCGGAAGGAACGGGCTTGATCGGCAATCGCCAAAGTCTCCGCGTCGCCGTTGCCAAAAATACTATGCTGGTTACGCGTTTGCATCGCAAATAGCCGCGCCTTGGAATTGCAATAACCTTCATAACCATCATATCGGTTGAGATGGTCGGGCGAAAGGTTGATCAAGGCCGCGACATCGCAGGCGAGACTATGCGTCAGGTCAATCTGGTAACTCGATAGCTCCAGGACATATACACCGCCGGGAGCCAACGGGTCTTGAGACAAAATTGGCACGCCGAAATTGCCGCCTATGCGAACCGGCAATGCTGCACTTTTCAAAACATGATGAAGCAAGGCCGTAACAGTAGACTTACCGTTTGTACCGGTAATTCCGACAACGCGGTGGGCAGGCAATGTCTCCCGCGCCAACGCAAATAGTTCAATATCACCTATTATCGGAACGCCTGCTTTTTCTGCCGCCTCAGCAATCGGGTGGCTGTTCAGCGGAACGCCCGGAGAAACGACAATTCCGTCAAACCCCTCCAGATCAACAGTGAGAGGATCAGCGATTTGAGCAAGATCAGAAACTGCATCGCAGGCTTCAGGGCGCGTGTCCCAAGCCACAATTTCTGCGCCGCTAGCCGCAAGCGAGCGAACCGATGATAGCCCCGAACGTGCCAGCCCCAATAGGGCATATTTCTTATCGGCAAAGACGGGGCTGGTAATCATCTCAGCTTCAGCGTCGATAGCCCGGCCAATGCGAGCACAAAGGCAATGATCCAGAAACGGATCACCACAGTTGTCTCCGACCAGCCAAGCTGTTCAAAATGGTGGTGGATAGGGGCCATACGAAATACGCGTTTGCCCGTTCGTTTAAACCAGAATACCTGAATGATTACTGAAAGCGCCTCGACCACAAACAAACCGCCGATAATCGCCAGAACAAATTCATGATGGGCAACCACCGAGATCGCACCCAATGTCCCCCCCAATGCAAGGCTACCGGTATCGCCCATGAAGATTGCCGCTGGCGGCGCGTTGAACCACAGGAAAGCAAGCCCAGCACCAACGATCGCGCCGCACAGAATTGCAAGGTCCCCCGCCCCCAAAATAAAGGGCAAACCGAGATATTCGGAATAGACTTTGTTACCGACCAGATATGCAATCAGCATGAAAGCGATGGATGCGATAATGACGGGCATTGTTGCCAGCCCATCCAGGCCATCGGTCAGGTTCACGGCATTTCCAAATGCCACGATCACAAATGCCCCAAAGGCAATATAGAACAGGTCCAAATTGGCCACAGGCCCATTCACGAAGGGCAGATAGAGATTGCCACCGCTGCCGCCCTTTGTGTGTTCAACCAGTATTAGAGTGACGGCGAGACCCGCGATCAGAAATTCGAACAACAAACGAACTTTGCCGGAAACGCCTGCATGGCTCCGCTTTTTGACTTTATCATAATCATCCATAAAGCCAACCAGGCCAAAGCCGACCATAACAATCAGGCAGGCCCATACGTATAGATTAGACAAGTCCATCCAAAGCAGCATGGCAACTGCAATCGATGTCAGCATCATCAACCCGCCCATTGTCGGCGTGCCGACTTTGGCCAGATGGGTTTGCGGCCCATCGTCGCGAATGGGCTGACCTTTGCCCTGACGTATGCGCAGCATATTGATAAATTTTGGACCGATCAGCAAGCCGATGACGAGCGCGGTGCCAACGGCTCCGCCAGAACGAAAACTCAGATAGCGCAGCAGGTTCCAACCGCCTTCAAATCCAAATAGCTCTGCCAGCCAATAAAACATTACTTCTCCCCAGCGGTAAGCGCGCTGATTATTTTCGATAGCCCCACCGAATTCGACCCCTTGACGAGAATTGCATCATCGGCGCGCATGTTAGCGCGCAGCAGCGACAATGCTTCCTCGGCGGTGCCGCAATGGTCGAATTTTGCCGGTCCCTCAACCCCTGAATCGAGCAAGCTTGCAAGTATTTGCATTTCATCGCCGACCAGCACGGCATAATCCACATTTGCCGACGCCAGCAACGGCGCAATTGCCGCATGATATTGGTCGGATTTTTCGCCCAGTTCTCCCATCATTCCAAGCACGGCAATCCGGCGACCCGCGGCTGTGTTGCCAAGCTGTTCGATGGTAACCGTCATCGACGACGGATTGGCATTATAGCTTTCGTCGATCAGCAGCACAGTGCCGCCATCCACCGCGATTTCATGACGCGCGCCGCGCCCGGCCATGCCGCCGAGTTCTGCCAGCGCAAGGCCAGCGGCAGCGAGATCCCCGCCTGCTGCTTCGACAGCAGCCAGAACCGCGAGAGAGTTGGCGACCCAATGCTTTCCCGATTGCGAAATATTGTAGCAAAGCGAAGAATGCCGAAGCTTCGCAGTGACCAGCGCGCCGCCATTATCCGCGTTGATATGGTCGATTACTTTAACGTCGGCTTCATCGGAAAAACCGAAACTTGTGACGTTATCCGTGAATTTGCGCGCCGCAGCTTTAAGCAATTCAAAATGCGGATTGTCGGCAGGAATGATGGCTGTACCGTCCTCTACCAGCCCTTCAAAAATCTCCGCTTTGGCGGTCGCAATTTCCGCTTCGTCTTTAAAGAAGCCTATATGCGCAGGCGCAATTGTCGTGATGATTGCGACATGCGGACGCACCAAACTTGTTAAGTCCCGCAGTTCCCCGGGATGATTCATCCCCATTTCAAAAATGCCGAATTTGCTATCGGCAGGCATGCGGGCGAGGCTCAAAGGGACGCCGACATGATTATTGTAACTTTTAACCGAACGATGGGCTTTTCCTCGCGAGCTCCGCTCTAGCGCTGCGAACAAGGCTTCTTTCGTGCCGGTTTTACCAGCTGAACCGGTAACACCGATGATTTTTCCGTGGGCACGGCGGCGCGATTCTCTCGCAAGATCATTGAGCGCGGCATGTGTATCTTCAACTTTTATGTGAGGCTCGTCGATCGCTTCACTGACCACCGCTCCAGCTGCTCCTTGAGAAAAAGCTTGCTCAACAAATAAATGCCCGTCGCTATGCTCACCCTTCAGGGCAAAAAACAGATCGCCCTCGCCTATTTCACGCGAGTCAAATGCGACGCCCGAACAGTCAAATTTGGCCGAAGCCGTTCCGCCAGCCGCGGCGGCTATCTCATCAGAGGTCCAAAGCGCGGTCATGCTGCACATTCCCGCGCGACTTCTACATCATCAAAGGGCAACACGCGGTCACCGACAATCTGCCCCTGCTCATGACCCTTGCCAGCCAGAAGAATAATATCATCCGCTTCGGCCATGCGTATGGCTTCGGCAATCGCTTCTTTGCGGTCGCCAATTTCAACCGCACCTGCCGCAGCAGCCATAATTTCGGCGCGAATAGCCGAAGGGTCTTCGTTTCGAGGATTATCGTCGGTAACAATCACAACATCCGCATCTTTTACAGCAACCTTGCCCATTTCGGCACGCTTACCTTTATCTCTATCGCCACCCGCGCCAAAGACAGTGATCAAGCGACCTTTTGTGTGCGGCCTGATCGCTGCAATCGCGGCGACCAGTGCATCAGGTGTATGAGCATAATCCACATAAACCGGCGCACCGCTGCGCGTGATAACCGCTCGTTCAAGGCGGCCCTTCACTGGCTGCAACCGCGCCAGATTTGAAATAGTCGAGGCCAGGTCTTCACCGCTGGCCAAGATGATGCCCGCTGTCAGCAGCGCATTTGCGGCCTGATATGCTCCGATCAATGGAAGCTTTAGAGTGTATTCCTCATCCTGTACTTTCAGCGTGAGATCCTGGCCCAATTGCGTTGGCGTTTGCGAAACCAGCTGAATGCCCGTTCCCGCTTTGCCCACCGTAATCAAACGCAGGCCGCGCTCTTGTGCGTGGCCGATTGCTTTTTCGGACCAGGCATCATCCGCCCATACAACCGCCGTTCCGCCTTCCATTACCACTTCGTCAAATAGCCGCATCTTTGCGGCAAAATAGTCGTCCATGTCGGAATGATAGTCGAGATGATCACGACTTAAATTGGTGAATGCCGCGATCTGAACCGGCAGCCCTTCATTGCGAAACTGGGAAAGCCCGTGGCTGGATGCTTCGTAAGCAATATGGCTCACACCCTCACGCGCCAAACCGGACATGTTGGCAAGAAATGTGACGATATCCGGCGTCGTCAGCCCCGTCTTCTCCTGCCCGTCAGCAGTGGTAACGCCTAACGTCCCGATCGATGCAGCATTATGCCCTGCCATCCGCCACATCTGGCGCGACAATTCTACAGTCGATGTTTTCCCATTCGTTCCCGTAACCGCCGCGATGCGCGCAGGGACAGGCTGAAAGAAGCGCGCAGCCAGATTGGCAAATGCGCGGCGTGGTCCACTATCGGCAATATGCAGCGCGCCTTCTACATGTGCATCTTCGCTAGCGACAATGGCGACCGCCCCCGCTGCAACTGCATCCGCGATAAAATCTTCACCGTTAAATTTGGCTCCGCGAAAGGCACCGACAATTGTGCCTTGCGCAACCTTCCGGTGATCAATCGCAAAACCGGT
>CAKZNA010000296.1 GCA_937129355.1 uncultured Sphingomonadales bacterium
GATGATAGCCGTGGGTATCCGGTTTATACCTTCACGCCAAAAGGCGGCCACCGCGATGGAGCGCCGCATCTGCTATATCTGCATGGTGGTGGTTATATTATGGATATTGCCGGTGTGCATTGGAATACCGTGGCGCGGCTATGTGAGATGCTGGGCGCTTCGGCGACTATCCCCGTTTATCCGCTCGCGCCTGAACATAAGGCACCGGAAATACTCGCCGCGATGCGCGCGTTATATGCGGATGTTGCGGAGGAATATGGCGCGGCCAACATGACCGTTATGGGCGACAGCGCTGGCGGCGGGATGAGCGTTGCCCTTGCCAGTATGGTGCGTGATGACGGCGGCGAGATGCCAGCCAAGCTGGTGTTATTTTCTCCGTGGCTGGATGCGACCGGGACGGCCGAAGGGCAGGCGGAAATTGAGAAAAAGGATAATATGCTGGCGGTCGTCGGCTTGAAAGGTGCAGGCGAAATGTATGCTGGTGACTTGCCGCTTACCGATCCGCGTATCAGCCCGTTGTTCGGTGAATATGCCGGCTTGCCGCCGATGGCGATTTTTGCGGGCACGTCGGATATCCTGCTGGTGGATTCAAGGCGGTTGGTTGAAAAGCTAAAGGCTGATGGTTCGCCGCGCCATGAATATTATGAATATGCCGATATGTTTCATGTCTGGATGCTTATCGGAATACCGGAGGGCAAGAACGCCCTTCAGCAAACAGTAGATTTTATCAAAGCTACGTGAGTCCCAAAAAAAGAACATTCTGTCTCTGTCGGCAATTTTACCGCCTGCATTCATTTGCTATTGCCCTAAACGCCTGCTAACGGGCGCTTGCTACGTCGGAATTTGCGACGGAATTTACGGATGGGCTGAACCTTACAATGTAAGACCAGCCAGGAAAATTTGTTCCTTTCTCTCGACACGACTTTATGCGACGGATCAATCTGCATTTCGCGGATTGGCCATTTAAGATGTTCTTTGAAAGGAACTTGATTATGCCAGTAGGCACAGTAAAATTTTTCAATGCCGATAAAGGCTATGGCTTCATTCAACCTGATGATGGCGGCAAAGACAGCTTCGTTCACATCAGCGCGGTTCAGGCCGCCGGAATGCACTCGCTTGATAAAGATCAGCGCGTGAATTACGAAGTTGAAACAGGCAATAACGGTAAAGAAAGCGCGACAAACCTGTCTGCTGCTGACTAAACCGGATTACCGAAATAATACGAAAAGGCGGGGCTGAAATGCTCCGCCTTTTTTTGTATTTGGCTAGTTACTGATCGCAGGAATAATCCACATGAGCGATAGTAAAACGACTGCAAGCAACAACGAAGCGATCAACACATATCGCACACCGTGCTGTGTAACGCCGCCTCTTGCTTCTTCTGCATCCAGCTCATCATGATCTTCAAAATGTTTCATCGTCAGGCTCTCCAAAAAATTGGACCATGCCCCAAGTGCCGACGATCATAGCATATGGCGACCATTTCACACAGTTCTGGTAATTTGCATCGAGAATGTTATTATCATTCCGTATCTTGCTTGAAACTACGAAGAGGAAACATGTCCGATGAGCTCATCTCCTGAAAAGAATGACCAAAACGAAACTGCGCTTTCACGCCGGCAAATCGTATCAATGACCGCGCTTTTGGGCGGGATCAGCATCGCGGCACCGGCTGGAGCGCAGTTCCGGCTTGGTAAAATTGTGAAGGCGGCGGAAGATGTGGCCAAGGCAGAATCGCTAAATGATGCCGACATGAAAGTCTATTTCGATAAGATGGCGGGAGAGATGGACCGTAAAAATCCTGTCGCCGGACCAAATGACCCTTATGGCAAGCGCCTTGCGAAACTTTCAAAAGGCCTAAAATCGCATGATGGGCTTGATCTGGATATCAAGGCATACAAAGTGCGCGACGTAAATGCCTTTGCAATGGCGAACGGCACGATCCGTATCTTTGCCGGATTGATGGATCAGTTTACCGATGATGAAATTCGTTATGTGATCGGACATGAAATCGGCCATGTGAAGAAGGAGCATACCAAGAAACGTATGCAAGCCGCATACCGCAAGAGCGCGCTAATGAATGCAGCAGGCGCCGCTGGCGGCAAGGTCGGCCGCATTTCACGCAGCCAGCTGACCAACCTGTTCAGCAAAACCATCACTGCGCAGCATAGCGTGAAGAATGAGAAGCAGGCCGATGATTATGCGATGGCTTTCATGAAGCAGAAAAATTACGATGCCAATGCATGCGTGACCGCGCTTGAAAAACTTGGCGGTGGTGGCGGCGGCGTTTCACTGCCCTGGACGCAAACCCACCCAAGCCCGAAATCACGCGCGAAGCGTATGCGGAAGCAGCTTAAAGGGTAGGGTGATAAATAAAAATTTGTGAGAAGCGCGCCTGGCGAGTTACCCCCGCCGCGCTTTCATCCATGCCTTTGCGGCACTATCCACCTCACGGAAGCCCGCGAATACGGACTTGTCCAAATCCGGCGCGCCGGTTTGGCCGATGGCGATAAGCTGCGCATAATACCAGAATTGCACGGAGAAGCCGTCAATGGCTTTGATGGTATTGATCTTGCGCAGGAAGCCCAACCAGTTTGGTAGCAGCGCAAGCTCATTCTCTTTGCGTGGCAATTCGGTCAATCCGCCTTCTAACAGTGCCTTCGGCCCATCGGGCTTGTAACATAGCGGCCGGCCCAATCCTATCAGGTCGGCGGAATCGCTTTCGAGCGCATGTTCCATCGCTGCGCGGCTGCGAAATCCGCCGGTGACCATAAGCGGAATGTTCAACTGCTTGCGCATGGCTTTCGCAAAATCGACAAAATATGCCTCGCGCTCCATCGTGGATTTCGGGACATTTTGATCCTCAACCGGTTCAAGGCCTTCCATATCCATCAGGGCAGGCTGTTCGTAATTGCCGCCCGAAACCTCGATAATATCCACGCCCAGCGCTTCGAGCCATTTTGCGACTTGCAAGCTTTCGTGAAAGCCAAAGCCGCCGCGTTGGAAGTCTGCACTGTTTAACTTTACGCAAACGGGGTATTCTTTACCAACGGCGGTGCGCACAGCGCGGACCACTTCCAGCAACATGCGCGCGCGATTTTCAAGGCCGCCGCCCCACCTGTCGGTTCGCTGGTTTGAACGCGGGCTTAGGAATTGTGAGAGAAGATAGCCATGCGCGGCATGGACCTGCACGCCGGTAAAGCCTGCATCCTTGCAGATACTCGCCGCACCCGCAAAGCGCGCGATCAGATCGAGAATCTCTTCTTCGGTTAGCGCCACTGGCTCGCCGAACTGTCCGCCGGGCAAGCCGAGTTTGATTGCGGAAGGCGCTTTCGGATTGGCATTCACGATCTTTTGTGTCTGCCGTCCGGCATGGCTGATCTGTGCCCAGAAATGATTGCCGTTTTTAGTGGCCGCGGTTGCCCAGCTAGTCAGCGTGTCGCGCATCGCCTTGTCCAGCGCATCATCGCCAAGCGGGCGATCAAGGATGACATTGCCGGGGCGCTCCAGATGATCGCCGTCAATTTGAATATTGCCCGAAAGCAGCATGCCCGAACCGCCATCGGACCATACGCCGTAAAGCCTCTCAAGCGCAGCCGTCGGGCGTCCCTGATGGTCGGCAAGCCCTTCGGTCATGGCGGCTTTGGCAAGGCGGTTGGGAAGCACCGCGCCGCAGGGCAGGGTGAGCGGCTGCAAGAGCGGGTCGGTCATATTATTCCTTCTTATCGCTGCTGCCTGCGCCCTTTTTGTCATTTTTGGCCAGCGGTGCGCTTTCGGTGGTTTCATCGACATTGATCATGTCGTCATTAATCGTGCCTTCGATCTTGTCGATATCATCCATGCGGGTTTGCGTTACTTTACCGCTGGTCTTGCTTCTTTCGTTGCCGCCGCTGCTGTCGCTGCCGCAGGCCGAAAGTGACAAGGCCGCCAATATTACTGATGATGATAGGATGATCTTGCGCATCGGACGGTCTTTCTGTTGAGGGGCTTTCATTTGTGAAGCTAATTTGCGGGAACGGTACATTGCTCACCTGCCTTGGCAAGCTTTTCGAGGAATGGCGCGAAATGTTTCTCAAGCGCGGCATCGAAATCATGAAGCGTCGCGACAATGCCAAGATCGGCAAGGCTGGTGACCGGATATTCGGCAATTCCGCATGGCACGATCCCTCCAAAATGCGACAGGTCGGGGTCGACATTGACGGCGAAACCATGCGCGGTGACCCATCGGCGCACACGCACACCAATCGCGCCGATCTTCGCTTCGATACCATCACGATTGTCGCACCAGATGCCGATGCGGCCTTCTGCGCGCCGCGCCTCTACGCCAAATTCGCCCAAAGCATCTATCACCCATCCCTCGAGAGAATGAACATAGCAGCGCACGTCCTTTGCCCGTTTGCTAAGGTTGAGCATGACATAGCCAACCCGCTGTCCGGGGCCGTGATAGGTATAACGCCCACCCCGGCCGGTATCATAAACCGGGAATTGCTGGCTTAGCAGCTCGACGGGGTCAGCGCTGGTTCCGCCCGTGTAAAGCGGTGGATGTTCGAGCAGCCAGATCAGTTCGTCCGCATCGCCCGTATAGATCGCCGCCTGCCGCGCCTCCATACGTTCCAGCGCTTGCGGGTAGGGGATATGCCCCTCCGCGACCTCCCAGTCGATATGTGGCTGCTCGTTCAAAGATCAGTCCCAATTGGCCTCTGGCGGCAGACTCATCAGGATGGCGTCGATATTGCCGCCGGTTTTCAGGCCAAATAATGTGCCGCGATCATAGATCAGGTTAAATTCGGCATAGCGCCCGCGCCAAACGCGCTGCGCATGTTTTTCTTCCTCGGTGAATTTGTCATTCATCCGGCGGCGAACAAGTTTGGGATATATGTCCAAGAAAGCTTCGCCAACTTCGCGGGTGAAGGCAAAATTGCGGTCGAACAATGCGTCGCTATCCGATTCCAGATGATCATAGAATATCCCGCCAACGCCGCGATGTGTTTCGCGGTGGGGGATATAAAAATAATCATCGGCCCATTCCTTGTAACGTTCATACATATCCGGGCCATATGGCGCGCAGGCTGCCCGAAGCCGCGCGTGAAATTCCGCTGTGTCTTCTTCATAGGGAATGGGCGGGTTCAAATCTGCACCGCCGCCGAACCATGCTTTTTGCGTGACCAGATAGCGCGTGTTCATGTGTACAGCGGGCACATGCGGGTTGGCCATATGTGCGACCAGGCTGATTCCCGTGGCAAAAAATCTGGGGTCTTCTTCTGCACCATGGATGGTTTTGGCAAATTCGGGATTGAAGCTTCCGCCGACCGTGGAAACATTGACGCCGACTTTTTCGAAGACTTTACCCTTCATCACGCCGCGCACGCCGCCGCCTCCTTCATCGCCCGCATCATCGGTGCGTTCCCAGGGTGTGAATTCAAAGGCTGCATCGGAGCCCGCTTCGCGTTCAATTTCTTCAAAAGCATCGCAAATGCGTGTGCGTAGCGCTTCGAACCAGTCACGTGCTGATTGTTGGCGGTGATCTAGGGAGAGTGTCATTTTTATGCTCCGCGCGGATATTGATCTGTTTGTCTTAGCGCTTCGCCAAGCGCGATGCCAGCGGCAACGGCAACATTCAAGGACCGAAAGCCGCTACGCATCGGAATATGCACGCGGGTTGACGCGATATCATGGACATAGTCCGGCGCGCCCGCCGCTTCTGACCCCATAAGTATAATATCACTTTCGGAAAATTCCGCATCGGGCAGGGGCTTTGATCCCTTTGTGGTCATCAATGCAATTTTTCGATTCTGTGTTGCGGTCCATTTGGCAAATTCGGACCAATCGGCATGCCGGATATATTCCGAGCCATCGAGATAATCCATACCGGCGCGTTTTAGCGCGCGTTCGCCAAAGGCAAAGCCGCACGGCTCGATGATGTGACAGCGCACTCCAAAGCAGGCTGACATGCGCAAAATTGTCCCAACATTTCCTGCAATATCAGGTTGAAATAGCGCTATATCTATCATCGAAAATCCGTCTGTTTCGTTTCATGCAACTGTGTGGCCTCGCTTTTATGTCCTATTGGCCATTTTCCCTGTTGGCAAATGCAATAAAACACGTCTATCAGGCCGCTGAATCGTGCAACGAGTGCGATCACGCGCGGTGTCCTTTTTTTGGCCATCGCTGGGGAAATTCAGGCGAAGCGTTCACCGGGAATGCAACGTCAAGCAAGGGCGTAATATGGCTACGAGCAAAAAAAGCGGTGGTTCTGCCAAGAAGCCAGCCAAAAAGGCGGCGGCAAAGAAACCTGCGGCAAAAAAGGCAGCAGTGAAAAAGACTTCGGCAAAGAAGGCGGCCTCGAAAAAAGCCGCTCCAAAGAAAGTTGCGGTTAAAAAGGCTGCTCCTGTAAAAGCGGCTCCGGCGGGTGTTGCCGTCGGTGAACCGCATCCAGGTGCACAAGAACCTCGCCGCCGCGACTTTATCAATATCGCTGCGGTCAGCTTCGCCGGGGTTGGCGCGGCAACGGTTGTTATTCCGTTGGTCAGCCAGATGAGCGCGTCGGCGGATGTCTTGGCGCTTTCTTCGATTGAAGTTGATGTGTCAGCTATCGAACCTGGACAGTCCATCAAAACGGTTTGGCGCAAGCAACCGATTTTCATCCGCAACTTGACGGACAAGGAAATTGCCGAAGCGAATGATGTTGATGTCTCGTCTCTCCGTGATCCGCAGACTTTGGAAGAACGGACGCAGCCCGGCAAAGAAAATTGGTTGATAACGCTGGGCGTTTGCACCCATCTTGGTTGTGTGCCGTTGGGCGCCGCAGCAGGCGAGATTAAGGGCGAATATGGCGGCTATTTCTGCCCATGCCATGGCTCGCAGTTTGATACCGCAGCACGTATTCGGAAAGGCCCCGCGCCGACGAACCTGGAGGTTCCCGAAGAAATTACCTTTAAATCCGACACTATTGTCCAGATAGGTTGAGGAGCAGAGAAACGACATGAGCTTCCCTTGGGCAAATCAATATAAGCCGAAAAATCCGGTCATGCAGTGGGTGGACGAGCGTCTGCCGCTGCCGCGTCTGGTTTATAACGCGACGGGTGCCGGCTATCCGGTCCCGCGCAATCTGAACTATTTCTGGAATTTCGGAGTGCTTTCGGGTGCTGCGCTGGTCATCCAGATCATCACCGGCATCGTGCTGGCCATGCATTATTATGCAAGCGTCGATGGTGCGTTCAATTCGGTTGAGCATATTATGCGCAACGTGAATTCGGGTTGGTTGATCCGTTATGCGCATATGAACGGCGCGAGCTTCTTCTTCATCGTGGTCTATATCCATATATTCAGGGGTCTGTTTTACGGCTCTTATAAAGCGCCGCGAGAGATGGCATGGCTGCTCGGCGTGGTGATTTATCTATTGATGATGGCTACTGGCTTCATGGGTTATGTGCTTCCTTGGGGGCAGATGAGCTACTGGGGCGCGCAGGTTATTACTGGCTTCTTCTCCGCGATACCGATTGTTGGTGAACCTCTGCGTCAGTGGCTACTCGGTGGATTTGCGCCGGATCAGGCGACGCTCAGCCGCTTCTTCTCGCTGCATTATCTGCTGCCATTCGTGATCGCGGGCGTCATCATCCTGCATATCTGGTCGATCCATATACCCGGATCGTCAAATCCAACCGGCGTCAGCGTGAAGGGTGAGGAAGACACCGTTCCCTTCCACCCTTATTATACCGCGAAAGACGGTTTCGGCCTCGGCGTATTCTTGATCTTCTTCGTCATCATGGCCTTCTTCTTGCCAAATGCGATGGGGCATCCGGATAACTATATTCAGGCGAACCCGCTATCGACGCCGGCGCATATTGTGCCTGAATGGTATTACCTGCCCTTCTACGCGATCCTCAAAGCATTCACGGTCGATTTCGCGATACCCTTTACCGGCATCGTTATCATGCCAGCGAAGCTGATGGGCGTGTTGGCCTTGTTTGGTTCTATCTTGCTCCTTTTCTTCCTGCCTTGGCTCGATACCTCGCCCGTTCGTTCGGGCCACTATCGTCCGTTGTTCAGAAAGTTCTTCTGGTTCGGCCTGATACCGACCGTGCTGGTACTCGGCGTGTGCGGCGCAATGCCGGCAGAGCCGATGTGGGTCATGCTCAGCCAGATAGCATCTGCATATTATTTCGCGCATTTCCTGATCATTCTTCCGATCGTGTCGCGCATCGAAAAACCACTTCCACTGCCCGGTTCAATCACCGAAGCAGTAACCGGAAAGCCGCTTAAAGCGGCCACGGCGTAAGACAGGGAAAGCAAATATCATGGTACGTTTTTTTGCTGGTCTGATTGGTCTATTTTTTAGCGGGATGCTGCTATTGGGCCTTGCCGACACGATCTATCTGGCCATCACAGAGCCTGCGGAAGAAACCGCGGAACATGCCTTTCATGAAAAGGCCAAAGATGTCTCTTTTGCGCATGATGGCCCATTCGGTCATTATGACCAAAATCAATTGCAACGCGGCCTGAAAGTATATCAGGAAGTATGCGCGGCATGCCACAGCATGAATCTCGTCGCTTTCCGTAACTTTGAAGACTTGGGCTACAATGAAGACCAAGTGAAAGCGCTTGCCAAAAACTGGGCTACCGAAGTTCCGTCGATTGACCCGAATACGGGCGAAGCAACAACGCGCCCTGGCTTGCCATCGGATAATATCCCATCGCCCTATGCCAATGAAGTCATGGCCCGAGCAGCCAACAATAATGCGCTGCCACCTGATCTTTCTTTGATGGCGAAAGCACGAGCCAATGGCCCGGCTTACATCTATTCGCTGCTGACCGGATATCAGAACCAGCCAGCAGAGCTGCTCAAGCAGTTCCCGGACGCCAAGACATCGGATGGCCTGCATTACAATCCCTATTTCGCAAATCTGAACATCGCGATGGCACCGCCGCTTTCTGCTGGTCAGGTGGAATTTGATGATGGTTCGCCAAATGATCTGAAAGCCATGTCAAAAGACGTGGCGGCATTCCTGACGTGGGCGGCCGAACCAAAGATGGTTGCACGTAAGCAAGTCGGCTGGGGAGCTTTGATCTTCCTACTGATCTTCACCGGCCTTGCCTATCTGTCCTATCGCAGCATCTGGGCCGACAAGAAGCATTAAGCGCAACGGAATTGTTGACGTAGACATATGGCGGTGGCAATAGCCAGCGCCGGAGCGCGGGTATAGCATAGTGGTAATGCTCTAGCCTTCCAAGCTAGCTAGAGGGGTTCGATTCCCCTTACCCGCTCCAAACCCCTTGATTACCTGTCAATCGCGTGAATGTATCGCTTTGCTGATACATCTTGCGACAAATCAACCATTGCGCTGACAAAATTCTACGACAATTATGCTTCATAAGGTTCTTCAAGGTCGAAGATGGCCGGACCCAAGAGAAACAGATTTAAGGATCGATATTATGAAATATGCAAAAACAACCGTCGCCGTTGCTGCAGCAGCCCTTTTGGGCAGCGCAGCGCTTTTGGCTGCACCAGGCGAAGGTCGCGGTAAGGCCGACACGAATGGCGATGGTGCCATTTCCAAAACCGAGATGTTGGCAGCCGCTGATGCCCGTTTTGCAAAGATGGATGCAAATGGCGATGGTGTTCTGAACAAAGGCGATAAAGAAGCCCGCGCCAAGCAGCATTTTGCGAAGATGGACGCGGATGGAAACGGCAGCGTTACCGAAGCCGAATTTCTGGCCGCCAAGCAGGCCCGTATGGAAAAGCGTCAAGCGTGCCATGCCGAAATGAAAGGCAAACGCAAAGGCCGCAAAGGCATGCGGCGCGGCGGAAAGCGCGGAAAGATGATGGCCATGATGAAGAAAGCCGACACTAATGGCGACAACGCCATCAGCCGCGCCGAATTCACCGCTGCAGCCGAAGCACGCTTTGCCAAGGCAGACACGAATGGTGACGGTAGCGTGACCAAAGAAGAACGGCGTGCGGCCCGCAAAGCGATGCGCGGCGGCAAGGGTAAAGGCCGCTACGCTGGTTAAACTGAACTCAGCGCGGATTTCTCTCCTCCCCCCTGAGCAAAAATCCGCGCTGCAATGCCGGAGCGAGCATGGTGCCTCCCGCCAGCTCGCTCCGGCCCTTTTCTTTTATACAGGAACCGTTTTAAGCTGACGCTATGGCCAAGCCGCATATCCTCCTTGTCGATGACGAACCATCCATTCGCGAGCCCCTGTCCAAATATTTGGATAAGCAGGGCTTTCGGGTGAGTGATGCGGAAAATGCGGCGCTCGCGCGGTCGTCACTGTTGTCTTACAATATCGATCTGGTGCTGCTGGATATCATGATGCCCGGGGAAGATGGGCTGAGCCTATGCCGACATCTTGCCGCCAATGGCGGGCCGCCAGTTATTTTGCTCACTGCAAAAGATGAAGAGATGGACCGCGTGGTTGGTCTGGAAATTGGCGCAGATGATTATATCTCCAAACCCTTCTCACCGCGGGAGCTTGTCGCGCGCATCCGTACCGTTCTTCGCCGTGCCGGAAATACCGGCAATATAAGTGAAAGTGGACATCAGAACTACGGGTTTGCAGGTTGGACGTTACGGTCAGCCGAACAAAGCCTGCATGACCCTGAAGGCGTCTTGATATCGCTATCGTCGGGCGAATTTAAATTGCTGGAAGTATTGGTC
>CAKZNA010000297.1 GCA_937129355.1 uncultured Sphingomonadales bacterium
CTGCTGACCTCAATGGACCGCGACGGCACCAAACAGGGCTTCAACCTGCCGCTGACCCGCGCCATCGTCGAGGTCACCGACATCCCGGTGATCGCCTCCGGCGGCGTCGGTAATCTCGACCACCTGGTCGACGGCGTGAACACGGGCTTGGCCTGGCCCAGCCTGGAGCTTCGTGCCGGCGTGGACCAGGACGGCAACGACCTGCTGTTGCTGCTCGGCGCCGAGCCCGACCACCGGTGGCGGGCCTTCACCGAGGCCGTGCTGGATCTGGCCCAGGGATTCGGAACCCGCATGGTGGTCGGACTGGGTGCGTACCCCGCGACGGTGCCGCACTCCCGACCGGTGGCCATGTCGGTCACCGCCGGCGACTACGCCATCCTCAGCGACGCTGTGCGCGTCACCACCGGACACCTGGCACTAACCCCGCAGTCCGCCCGCGGCACCGCCACCGAGGCCGTAGCGCAGCTGCGGCAGCGCCAGGACCGGGCGATCACCGGCGTGCAGCTTGCCGGGATCTGTCACGCCGCACAGGCCGCAGCCGAGGAAGCCGCAGCAGCCGAAGCAAAGCGCAAGAAAGCAGCCAGAGATAAGGCCCGGAAAGAGAAAGCTGCAAAAGACAAAGCCGCGCGGGACAAGGCGGCGAAGGATAAAGCGCGGAGAGAATTTGAAGAAGCGATGAAAGGCAAGGCGGGCGGCAACAACAAAGCGAGCAAAGCCCAAACGGCAAAAGCGCGCGTAACAATTGGCGGTCAAATTTCCATCGCTTCATGCATACCTGACGGCATCGATGTGCGAAAAATTTCAACGCGGGTCGTCATCAACCTCAACAAAAATGGTACGATATCTAGTCTTTCCAACGTAACCCAAAAGGGCCGAACGGCGAGCAATGCGCCGCAGATGGAGCCCACCAAAAGATGTGTGTTATCGTCGATCCGAAGAGCGGCGCCATTTCGTGGCCTAGATCCAAAAAATTATGCAAGCTGGAAATCTGTCCCAATTAACTTTAGGCCGAACTGATATGAAAATTTTGCTCTTCAAATTCATCGCGATTATGGCTGTCCTCTTGACCGCCTCTTTTCCGCAAATTCATGCGCAGGAAGAAACAACGGATTCCAGTGACGAAGAAGTAGTCACTTATGACATTAACAAAACGCGCCGCATCGCCATCCCGAAATTTGTCGCGCCCGCCGCCGCCGATACTCCCGCCGGAAACACCGCATCACTTGCCAACCAAATCGCGCAAGTGATCGCGTCGGACCTTTCAGGTTCCGGCCTGTTCAAACCGGTCGGCCCAAACGGCGTTCGCTCTATAGGCCTCGCCGAAGTTCAGGCTCCGCAATATGCCTATTGGCAGGGCGTAAGCGCTGATCAATTAATTTCCGGCTTCATCCGCAAGAATCCTGACGGCAAGCTGACCATCGGGTGCTATCTGTATGATGTGGGCTTTCAGAGCCAATCAACAAAGTTCGGTATAATCGTTAAACCCGGCGAATGGCGCAGGGCGGCACATAAATGCGCGGATATTGTCTATTCCAAAATCACCGGTGAAGCGCCATTTTTCGACAGCCGCATCGCCTATATTGCCGAAACCGGACCAAAGGGTAACCGCGTAAAACGTCTCGCAATGATGGATAGCGACGGTGCCAATCACACCTTCATTACCAATGGCAGCTCGACCGCGCTCACCCCCCGCTTTTCGCCAAATTACAAATCTATCCTCTATCTGTCCTACCGCGATGGCAACCCGCGCATTTATGTTTATGATGTGGAAACCAAACGACAGCGTCTGATCACACAGAGCCGCAATGCAACCTTTGCGCCGCGCTGGTCCCCCGATGGCAAGACCATCCTTTATTCGATGGCGGTGGGCGGCAATACCGATGTATATAAGATTTCGGCAAGCGGCGGCGGAACGCCTCAGCGGCTAACGACCGCACCGGGAATCGATGTCGGCGGAAGCTTCTCCCCCGATGGCAGCAAGATCGTTTTTGAAAGCGATCGCGGCGGAAGCCAACAGATTTATGTGATGAGCACAAACGGCTCCGGCCAGCGCCGGATTAGCTTTGGCGGCGGACGTTATGCGACACCGGAATGGAGCCCGCGCGGCGATTTAATCGCCTTCACGCGGATCGGCGGCGGCTTTCGTGTCGGCGTCATGCGGACCGATGGTTCGGGCGTCCGCATGCTGACCAACAGCTGGCAAGATGAAGCCCCGACCTGGGCGCCGAATGGCCGCGTGATTCAATTCTTCCGCACAGCACGGAATAGTGGTAAAACAAGCATCTGGCAGGTTGATTTAACCGGCCGGAATGAACGTAAATTGCCGACACCGGTAAATGGTTCGGACCCGTCATGGGGTCCGGTACGTCCCTGAGCAAAAACAGGCATATGCATTAAACAGGATGTTTTCGGGGGTGATGATGAAGGAGAGAAAAATGAAAAAGATCAAAACACATCAGGTGAAGGCATTTATGCTGCTGCTGGCGTCCACCGCGCTGGTAACGGCCTGCGCAAAGAAAGAGATTGATGATCTGCCGCCGGTTGCCGATGGCACGCAAGGCGCAGGCAATAATGGTCAGGGCAATAATCCCAATGCGGTTATTCCTGGCAGCCAGCAGGATTTCCTCAACTCGGTGGGTATCGGCAATGACCGTATCTTCTTCGACACCGACCGCTTCAATATTGATTCGCGAGACCAGGTAACTTTGCAGGGGCAAGCCCAATGGCTGGGGCGTTACCCCGGCGCACAAGTGGTTATCGAAGGCCATGCCGATGAACGCGGCACACGCGATTATAATCTGGCGCTTGGCGAACGCCGTGCGAATAGCGCGAAAAACTTTCTTATCTCGCTAGGCATTGGCGCGAGCCGCATTCGCACGGTCAGCTATGGCAAAGAACGCCCTGATGCGTTGGGATCGAACGAACAGGCATGGGGGCGCAACCGCCGCGCGGTTACCGTCATCGTTCAATGATCTGAATTTCGCCGCTTTGGCGGATTAGTCCTTCACCTTGCGATAGGGCACAAATTCACCAAGGCGGCAAAATCCGGCCGTGCCGCCAGTGGTCCGATCGGCCAATTTGAAGGTATCGCCTTTGCAATATTGGCTGATGCCGCTTCTTTCAAAGACCAGAATATCGTCACCTCTGCCTAGCCCGCTACAGCGACGGTCAAGCTTGTTTTGATATACGACACTGCCTGAGCGATAGATAATCAGATCATCGCTGACGGGCGTGAAATTACGTCCGGCAAAGGAAGATACGCATTTAACTGGTTCCCCGGCAACGCGGCCCTTCATCGCTTTTTCAAGAAATTTTGCATTTTTCGAAGTGATGGGGGCCGGCCCCGTATCGCGCTCCACCGACGCGCAAGATGCCAGTAGTGAAACGGAAATTGCCGTGGTTAAATATGTTCCAAATTTCATCATGTCTCTCCTCATGGCGGATCAAACCAATGTCGCGGCGTGCCTCTTCTCACCCGCTGCGATTTCCACAATCGCATGGTCGAGATGTGCGTCGGGTGAACCTTCTAGCACAGCCAATGCGCGATTCTGCCCGTTGCTGCCATTTTCCAGCTCGACAATCAGCGTCGCCGCACCTGCACCATCGCGGCCTATCGGTCTGACATGGGTTAGAATTTTTGCTTTGCCTGATGGCGCGTGGTTGACGTCAACCTTTGGCGCTTGATAGCCTGTTGCAGCTTCGCCGGACCATGGGCGTCCGGGTTGCTGCGCGGTATATATTCCTACCGCTTGTTTCGACATAACGCCGCCGTTGGCCGTTACCATGCCAGCGCTTTCGCCACCTTTACGTAGCGTCTGCACCATCGCCGCGATGCTGTGCAGGCTATAGCCGTTTCCCGGCCCGCCAAAAAAGGTAAGCCCGCCGGTTAGGGTATAATCGCCTAGATCACGCCCCGGAATGCCCATCGTATCGACAGCGGCGAAAACGGCGCATGGGAAGCAGCTGTAAATATCAACCGGCCCAAGGTCGCTCGCGGAAATTCCTGCCTGATCCAAAGCTGCATCGACGGCAAAAACCT
>CAKZNA010000298.1 GCA_937129355.1 uncultured Sphingomonadales bacterium
GGCGCGATGGGCATTGCGCATGATGACAGTAAATTGCGCGCCGACGTGGACGCATGGCTGGCGGCGGAGAATATCGGCTTCGGTTATGGCGCACTCGCGGCTGGCGCAGATATTATCATAGCCGAAGCATTGCTGGCACGCGGCGCTGAGTTGCATGTGGTTCTGCCATGCGCGCGCGACATATTTCGCGCGCAGTCGGTGGAGGCATATGGCGAAGATTGGGCCGGCCGCTTTGACCGTCTGGCGCCAAATGCTACAATGATAACGGCCAATAATACCTCGCAAGGCCCCGTGAAATCTGCCGTGGAAATGTCCGATGCGGCCTGTATCGGCATGGCAATCCGGAATGCAAGTAACCTGCAAAGCGCGGCCCATATTTTGCGGATTGGCCGAAATCTTGAGCGGTCCAGGGCAAGACTGGGCCCTTGGAAGGAAAGAGTCCACCACACCCAAATTCTGATAGCTGACGCAAGCAAAATTGAACCATCCGGCAAAAAGCAGCCGAATGGGCAGCGGCAAGTTTATCTCGCCGTGCGCCATGCAGCTGCGTTGAAAGATGAAGATTTTGCCGGGCTAGTGACGCGAAATGAAAACAGGGCCTATACGTCATTCAGCTTTGGGAATTTGGCAGATGCCTGGGCCGCATATGTTCAGATTGCGGCGAATGGCGGAGATGCGGAACCGCTGGCCGTCTGTCAGGGATTTATCGATACGCCCAACGAGGAAAGGTTGATGGAGTTTCGCACCGGCGGACTTGCAACCAATGCACCGGAAGACCAATTGTTAGCCGACAGAGATGCCGCTTTCGGGTTGCTTGCAGCAGACCCGGAAATCAGAATAGAAGAATGCGGAGAGATCCGTACTGCCTATGAAACATTTCCGGTCTATGCGATCATATCTTCCAGCTGACGCGGCGCGACGATTTTCCAACCATCCTCTTCGCGTTCTAAAACACCAAGCCGGATCAGATCATTTATATGGCGTGATGCCGTTTCCCGCGCTGTTTGAATCGATACAGACATGGCCTTCACATTGGGTATGGGGGAGATACGGTTATCTTCATCGGCTATCCGTAATAATTCTTCATACACACGTCCCTTGGCGCTAAGTAAAGAGCGTGAAGACATGCGTCCAAACATCATATCGAGTTGCCCCGCAAAAATGCGCGATAGCCCGCCGCCAACATTGGAAAGCTCTTGTGCCATTTCCGACAATTCCCTGCTTTCTATGGTCAGCAGTTCCAGATCCTCACCCGCAGTGATATCGGCTCTTTGCGTATCGGCTTGCGGATAGGCCCCAAAAACCTCTCCAGTTTCATAAGTAGCCATTTGCACATCCTGACCCTCGCGTCCGATAACGCGCGCTTTCGCTTGACCGTTAACGACCAGATGGCACCGGCTGGTTTCATCGCCCTGGTGTAATATCGCATCATCGTTAGCATGGCGCTTGTGCAGCATGGCGTTATTGACCTGCGCGGCAATCTCTTCCGAACAACCCAGTAGCTTTTTTAATATTGCGATGCGGTCTTCTTGTTGCACAGCGAACCCCCGATCGGCGGTATCATATCAAACAAGTGCGCATCGCCAAGCGCAAATTATCTATTCTGGTCATGGTCGATCAAATATAGTCCGCTATCTTTCACTTCTTCAATTACCGGAAAGGTTGATGTCTGCTGCACGGACGGAAGAAATGAAATCACATCGCCCAGAAGGCTGCGATAGGCCGCCATGTCGCGGCAACGGATTTTGAGCAAATAGTCATAGCCGCCGGCCATCATGTGACAGGCCAATATTTCGGGAATATCGCGCACTGCCCGGCTAAACTCATTCAGCATTTCGCGGGCCGTGCTTTCCAGTTTTATCTGGACATAGACCAGATGACCTTGGGCGATCCGTTGCGGGTCCAAGTCCGCGTGATATCCGCGGATAAATCCTTGTTTTTCCAGCTTGCGCAGCCGGTTGAGGCAGGGCGTCTTGGTCAGATTTACTTTTGCCGCCAAATCAACGACCGAAATCCGGCCATCCCTTTGCACTTCTTCGAGTATTTTCCTGTCGGCCTGATCCAAAGATTTGAAATTTTCCATCATCACGCTCCAAAATGGCTATGCTGCCGTAAAAATATATCCTATCAGTCTATTCCTATAGCATAAATAAGTCTATAAGACCAGTTTGGTTATGGTATCTATCCTATCAGGCTATGGATTTATACTCTTATGGTTAAATTGCCCGAAAATATTGCGCGCCATTATCTGACCGATGAGGCCGGGCTGCTCGAACATCTCGTTTCACAGGCCCGGCTTTCCGGCGCCGATAGGCAAGCCATTTCGGATAGCGCGGCGGGGTTGATAGAAAAGCTGCGCGGCAATGGCACGCGGCAATCTCCCATTGATGCATTGTTACAGGAATATGGCCTTTCCAATGCGGAAGGGGTTATCTTGATGCGTCTGGCGGAGGCATTGATCCGCACACCGGATGAATTTACGCGCAACCTGTTGCTGCGCGACAGGCTTATCGAGGGCGAGTGGTTCGGGCATTTGTCAGCGGGTAACAGCGCGAGCGTGAATGTCGCGACGGCTGGTTTGAGCAAGGCAAAGGCTTGGATGAAGCTGAGCGGCGGCATCGAGGCGCGCAATCTGGCGGCACGGATCGGTGACCGGGTGATGCAGTCCGTCGTCAGCAAAGTGATTTCGCTTATGGCAGGGCATTTTGTGCTTGGCAGCGATATTGCGGCGGCTTGCAAACGTGCACAGCCGTATGAAGAAGAAAATTTTGCATTCTCTTACGACATGCTCGGCGAAGCAGCGCATACAGCGGAAGATGCAGAGCGATATTTCCAGCAATACCTGACGGCTGCGAACTATCTGGCGCATCGCCGTGAGGGATATATCCGCAAAAATGCGCCAAGCATTTCGGTCAAACTATCCGCGCTTCATCCGCGCTATGAATATGCGCAGAAAGAGCGCTGCGTTTCCGCATTGCTCGCAAAACTGAAGCAGCTTTGCTTGATCGCCAGTGAGGCGGGGTTCGGCCTTACGATTGATGCCGAAGAAGCCGATAGGCTAGAATTGTCGCTGACGATTTTTGGTGAATTGCTTACCATGCCTCAGCTTCAGGAATGGTCCGGCCTTGGTGTGGTCATTCAGGCCTATCAGCGCCGCGCGATGCCGGTCATCGACCATGTTGCCACGATGGCGCGGGATGCAAAGCGCCGGATCAATGTCCGGCTCGTCAAGGGCGCCTATTGGGACAGTGAGATTAAGCGCGCGCAGGAAATGGGATTGGCAAGCTATCCCGTATTCACCCGCAAGGAAAATACCGATGTCAGCTATTTGGCATGCGCGCGAAAATTGCTCGACCATAGCGATATCATCTTCCCCGCATTTGCGACGCATAACGCCCATACTGCTATGGCCATTCAGCATATGGTGCAGGGGCAGGATGTGGCGTTTGAATTTCAGCGATTGCACGGCATGGGTGATGAATTGCACGCGATGTTGGCGCGCGAATTCGGTGCAGTAAGCCGGGTTTATGCGCCGGTTGGGCGGCACAAGGAATTGCTGCCATATCTTGTCCGGCGGTTGCTGGAAAATGGTGCCAATTCTTCTTTCGTCAATCAGCTCGGCGATGATGCAGTGGATGCTGCCGAAATGGCCCGTGACCCTATAGCGGTCGTACAGGACAATGCATTTGCACCCAGCCAAAATATTCCTGCACCATGCGATTATCTTGGCGAGGCAAGGCAAGCCGCGTCGGGCCAGGATTGGACGCAAGCGGGGGAGCATGAGCGGCTGGCGAGAATTATTCCGGTCCCGACCTTATCGCAGGCCTGTTCGATTGTGGGCGGACAGGAACGCGGCGGTTCTGCCGCCGACTGCACAGCACCTTATGACAACAGTGTCGTTGTAGGCAGCCGCGTTGATGCGGCCACGGCCGATATAGACGCCGCAACTGCATTGGCCAAGTCAAGCGGGTGGCACGCGGTCGAGGTTTCAAAACGCGCCGCGGCGCTCCGCCATGCAGCTGACATGATCGAGGAAGACGCAGGTGCCTTCATCAATCTTTGCGTGCATGAAGCGGGGAAGACTGTGCCCGATGCAATCGCAGAAATTCGCGAGGCTATCGATTTCTGCCGCTACTATGCGGATGAAGCAGTTGAGCAGGAAAATGCTTCGCGCATGTCGCTTGGTGTGGTCGCATGCATTTCGCCGTGGAATTTCCCGCTCGCGATATTCATCGGCCAAGTGGCGGCGAGCCTTGCGATGGGGAACAGCGTTGTTGCCAAGCCCGCCGAGCAAACACCGCTCATCGCCCACCGGACGGTAAAGTTGCTGCACAAAGCGGGCGTGCCAGCCGATGCGCTCCATCTTGTTATCGGTGATGGCGCTGCACTCGGGAATCATCTGACACGTCACGAAGATATTGCCGGCGTTTGCTTCACCGGGTCCACGGGCACGGCAAAAGCCATTGCAGGCTCGCTCGCCGATACCGGCCGCGCGCTGACTCCGTTGATTGCAGAAACAGGCGGAATCAACGCAATGATTGTCGATTCAACCGCTTTGCTTGAACAGGTGGTCGGCGATGTTATGGCATCTGCCTTCCAAAGTGCCGGGCAACGCTGTTCGGCCTGCCGCATTGTGTGTGTGCAAAATGAAATTGCCGATGATTTTGAAAAGATGTTGGCGGGAGCCATGGCGGAGCTGGTCGTGGGGCCGCCAACCGATCAGGCGAATGATGTCGGGCCAGTTATCGATAGTGCCGCACATCAGAAGATTGTCACCTATGTTGAACGAATGCGATCACAAAACCGGTTGATAGGCGAAACCCCAGCTGTGGATGGGCGGGGGCATTTTGTTGCACCTGTCGCCTTTGCAGTTCCGTCGGTTGATATGGTTGAGGAGGAGATTTTTGGCCCCGTCCTGCATGTGGTGCGGTTCGCTGGAAATAACATTAAAGGCCTTGTGGCGGAAATCAACGCGCTAGGTTTTGGCCTTACAATGGGGCTTCATAGCCGTATCGACAGCCGAGTGAACAAGATTGCGGCACAAGCGAAAGTCGGCAATATTTATGTGAACCGTAATCAGATTGGCGCGGTCGTCGGTGTGCAGCCATTTGGCGGTGAAGGGCTGTCAGGAACCGGGCCAAAGGCCGGCGGTCCATATTATCTGGCACGGCTGTCCGAGATAGTAACGAGCCACTTGGATCAGGATCCAAACGAATTGGTAGGCGGTACTGAACTGCCCGGACCGACGGGTGAACGCAATACGCTGTCCTTCCATCCGCGCGGAAACATATTGTGTCTCGGCGGCAATCAGGAAGTCTATCTAGCGTATCAGATCGCCAAAGCAGAGGCTGCTGGCAATAAGGTAATATTGGCTGATTCCGGCAGAGAGTTGGCCGATCAGCTTTTAGACCGCGACATCGATGCCGTCGCTAGCGACCATGCCAACCGCAGCGAAATTGCCGCGCAGTTGGTGCGCCGCGATGGTGCGATCATCCCGCTGCTCAGCGGTCATGACGGGTTTCATCGCTATTGTGTTGAACGAACAGTTTCTATCGACACGACTGCCGCTGGCGGGAACGCGGAGTTGCTTTCCGCTAGCTAGCTGTTGCTTAACTTGTCAGCTTAATCGTTGCCGCGCCGTGGGCCGCGTGTGCTCCGCGGACTGCTACGGCGCGCAGGTGCACTTCTTGGTGCCCGTTGTGGCGGTGCCGAGCGCGGCGTACGTGCTGGAGGAGCAGATTGTTGGCGCGGTGCCCGCGTTGGACGTGCTGCAGGTGGATTGCCGTTTCCAGACCCAGACCGAGCTGCCGAACCGCCGCGATTTCCGCGACGCGCACCTTGGCCGCGTCCACGACCTCTGCCGCGCGCTTCGCCGTCGCGGCGTCCGCGCCTTACGGCATTTCCGTCGCCATCCCGGCCTGTTTCCCATCCAAAGACATTGCCGCTATTGTCACGGCCGCGCCTTGCTTCACGGTCTCTGCGGCCGCGCCGTCCTGCGCCATCTCCGCGATTGCGCCGATCTCCGCGTATGCCGTCATGATCACCTCTACCGCCGCGATGTGCATAGCCGCGCCCGCCGCCACGATTTCCGCGATTGCGATGGCGTCGGTCCCGCGCCCATGCATGGCGCCGGCCACCCCAATATTTCCGGTGACGCGGCTTCATATTATAACGACGTCCGCCGCGATCAAATAGATAGAAGCCGTAGCCGGGATAATAGTAATTATCCCACCAACCTCCGCCGAAGCCAATATTGTAAAAGCCATAGCGATTGTCGCAGTCATAATAGCGATCATAAGGGTCATAGGGATCACATTGATAAGAACTATACCCGGGCTCGTCATAATAGCTTGCGCCAAAACCATACCCACCCATGCAGCCCGACAGCCCAAGTCCGGCTGTTGCAAGCGCCGCAATTTTCAAAATAGTCTTATTCATGTTCCACCCCGTTATCGTTCACTGCGGGAGGTCATGCTTTATCGCGACTCAACCGCATATTTGATCGTCCAACTGATAGGTTATCAGGGTTGAATTGAAAATGAATGCGCAATCGGGGCTTTGTTCATATTGGGACATAGCGCCCGCAATTCCCTTAACTTGCGCCTTACTTACATTGGTGGCAATAAGCCTCCATAGTAGCTCAATACAGGAAGTTGATAATGGCACTGGCGCATACCCAAGCTGCAAACCCGCATTGGACAAAACGGGTCGGTCTGTCCGACTTGTCGCATATTCCAGGCGAAAATGGCCTTCCTGTTTTTGGCACGACATTCCGGTTGCTTAAGGACCCGCCCGCTTACGGGAAATATCTGACAGAGAAATATGGGAATATATATCGGACCAATGCCTTGGGTTCGGTCGGCGTTACTTTGATCGGGCCGGAAGCGAACGAGCTGCTCTTTATGGACCGCGAGAAATTATTCTCTTCCGAACAAGGCTGGGGGCCTGTGCTCAATCTGCTCTTCCCGCGCGGGTTGATGCTGATGGATTTCGATCATCACCGGGCAGACCGCCGCGCATTGGGTATAGCGTTCAAGCCAGAACCCATGCGACATTATGTGGGGCAGATGAACCGCGTATTTGCCGAGAAATTGCCCGATTGGATCGGCGATATGCTGTTCTTTCCGGCGATAAAGCAGCTAACCCTCGACGTCGCGATGGAGAGCTTTTTCGGTGTCGAGCTTGGCCCCGATGCCGACCGTATGAATAAGTCCTATGTCGACATGGTGCAGGCTTCAATCGGCGTGGTTCGCAAGCCACTACCCTTCACAAAAATGGGCCGCGGCGTTGCGGGGCGCAAATTTGTGGTCGATTTTCTAACGCCGCAAATTGCCGAACGTAGGAGGAATGAAAATCGGCAGGATATGTTTAGCCAGTTTTGCCGCGCGCGCCGCGAAGATGGTGAATATATGAGCGATGGAGAAATTGTCGATCATATGAATTTCCTGCTGCTCGCCGCCCATGATACGATCACATCATCGGTCACATCGCTGGTCTGGCTGCTCGCGAAACATCCCGAATGGCAGGATAAGCTGCGCGAAGAATGCTTGGCCATCGCACCGGCAGGGAGCGACATTTCCTATGACGATATGGGCAAGTTCGAGCTTTTGGAAATGGCGTTTAAAGAGGCCCTGCGGCTAATCCCGCCTGTGCCATCAATTCCGCGCCGCGCGCTTCGCGACTTTGAATTTATGGGATATAAAATTCCGGCAGGTACGCCCGTTGGCATCTCACCCGCCTATGTGCACAAGATGGAAGAATATTGGCCAGAGCCGGAAAAATTCGATCCCATGCGCTTCACGCCAGAAGCGGTGAAGGCGCGGCATAAATATGCGTGGGTGCCCTTTGGCGGCGGCGCGCATATGTGTCTGGGACTGCATTTTGCCTATCTCCAGACAAAACTTTTCATGCACCGGTTGCTGACGACACGGCGGATTGAAATTGCCGATAGTTATAATCCCGAATGGCAGCCCTGGCCCATCCCGCAGCCAAAGGATGGACTGAAAGTTCGGTTGGTGGAGATTTAGGGGTAGGCTTTTATGCAGCGTTCAAAAGCCTGTCCTTCCCAACTTAGCGGTTTCTGATACGATCCGCATCATGAGGGCCATCCAGACAGAAATACCATTCTCGCGAAACAAGGTTACGGGCGGAAAGGAAGAGGCTATTCGCTCTGCCGTTCGCGCCGCTCATTCCCTTCCGACCGAAAACGCGACGTCCCGTATTGCCGTTAGAGGCGATGCATCATTATTCCATTCATTCTTGAGCGATCCAGATGTAAGCGCGCCAATCTATACCCTACCGCGTCCTTTAACTGTTGAGGCTGTCGAACAGTTTATCGTCAAGCATACCAAAGAGCAGGCCAAGGGAGAAGGTTTGCTGTTTCTCAATTTCAACGCGGATGGTGAAATCGGAGGGTATCAGGATATTTGCATATGGCCGCAATGGGCTGCCGGAGAATTGGGCGGCGCCGTGCATCCCAACCGGCAGGGTAAAGGGAAAGGTATTGAAGGCGCAAAGCTAGGCTTTGACTGGATGTTCAGTGGCTTGGGGTTGGACCTGATCTGCGAGACGGCATCGTTGGACAATCACCGGACCGCGCGCCTTTTGGACGGTATCGGATTCAAGCGGATGGGTGAAACAGTAAGTCATCGTAGCGATGGAACAACGCGCGCGTCACTCGTTTGGGAAATTTCAAAGGAAGAGTGGAGCGCGACGCATCACAATTGATTGAGCAATCCTATCCCGACAAAGGCTTTGTGTAGGTCGCCATATCAAAATAGTCCCGCCAGACTTTGATCTTTCCATCTTCCATTTCGAATACCCCGCAACAGGGTAAATCAACCGAGATATCTCCGACCATTGTGCGGTCGAGACGTTCGGCAATGACGATATCACCATACTCCACCAAATTGAGGATGTCCCAATCGGTGCGGGTCCAGTTGCCGATAAATCCCGCGATAAACGGTTTCAGACTATCATGGCCTGAAACCGGTGCAGCGGGCATATTGTGATAAACACCATCGGTCGCGAAATAATTCACTAGTTCATCGGCATCCAGCCGAGACCAAGCCTCTATAAATTCTTGGATGATTTCCTTGTTTGAAGGCATGTTGCATCTCGCCGATATTGTTGCTGTGATCCGGCAGGCTAGACGAACTGACTATCTCTGTCGAATATCTGCTTTTGCGCCCAAGCAGACATCATGAAGAAGCTAGAGCGGAATGAAATTTGCAACGGCGAATATTTGGCCAAATCAGCTAGAAAAGCTCGAACCAACATTCAAGGATTTGAAATTCACCTGATGTGCAAAAGTTGATACTACCATTTGGTAGCGGAGGAGGGACTTGAACCCCCGACACCGGGATTATGATTCCCGTGCTCTAACCAGCTGAGCTACTCCGCCCCAAAAAGGGTTGTGCCCCGGCCATTGCCCAAAGCACGCGGCGCTATAGGCGGGGAGCTTTGACGGGTCAATAGATTCGGCGGAGCAAAATAGGCAATTTTTATCCGCGGAAATTCCAGCTTGAAATCGCTTCCCATGGACCGCCGCGATAATAATATCCGGCCAGCCCACAAATGGCCAAAGGTCGGGGCTCGAATTCTGCTGCCAGCTCAGCATGTAAGGCCTTTGCAACCTTCGGCTCCACCTTATTTTGCACCGTGATATGCAGCCTTGGTCGTGCCTGATCCTGCGGTATCAACAGACCGTGGAATGCAGCCGCCAATTCATCGCGCATTGTCAACAGGTCTGGACAGTCGATCCGGTATGCCACGCCCCGGCCCAATAACATAACCTCTGTCAGCATAGCGGGTGGCGGCGCATATAGCGCGGCCATATCTTTCAAGCGCGACTTGATTTCGGCCAAATGCCCCGGCGGCAGATGATGAAATAAGGTAATATGCGCATTCAGGAAATTGCGCTCTGGCGGAAAATGCTGCTGACGCATCCCATTGGCCCATGCCTGATCAGCTTTGCCCATTTGCGCGGTGACAATGATCGGAGCATTTTTCATAGCGCCGCTTCTATCGTCTTCACCGCCCAAAAAAGAAAGGGCGCGGAGCATTTAATCTCCACGCCCTCTTGCGACCCTCTCAGGGGGATTGGGCGGAATTCGCAGAATTGTCGCCGAAACAGCCTTTTTGGAGGGAGGGGTAAGAACTGCCTCGGCGTTGATCTATATCTGGGCGTATTTTTTTCATTTGTGAAATGGCTTAAAACAATATCACTGATTGATTTATGCAATCAGTGATCATCGGCGCGCGGCGCTGGTGGGAACGTCACTTTAGATATATGGCTTATAAATGACCAAAATAATCCTGTTTCGTTGCCTAATACAACGCATAAAAAATATGTTGATTTTGAGCAAGTTTGGTTAATTTTTGATCAAGATTATGGACAAGGTGACCCAGTAGTAGATGAATTCTTTGATGGTAATGGAGCTGGAAACGCCGGTCTTAAATCATTTATTCAGGGTAAATTAGATGCCTATTTTAACTCAACGGGATGCCCTCCTAAGACCTATTCGATGGCTCAAATGTTAAGTTTACTTGGTCCATGTCTCCCAAATTGTCCAGGTTATAGTTGTGAAACTTTTACAGACTTAATGAATGATTACATAAGTGCCAATACTGCGCTTTACGATAATGTTGAGAACAATATTGGTAACATAGCCCGATGCCAGGGTGCCATGGGTAATGCGGAAAAAGCATATCACATGATGTGGGATTTCTTACATAATAAGTTTGATCCTAAATATTATGATGTCAATAACACACCAAGTGGTAGAAGTCAATTATGGATAGACATGAACAATATGATGAATGGACTAACAGCTCATTTAAATACCGAATTATCCAATCCTCCATTCTGTACTAGAAACTTTACTGCTAAGCAATGGGAAATGCAAATGATGTTTATGTTCGAGCTTGGTCAATGTAAAACTCCTTGTCCACCAGACCCTGTTGCTGACCCTCCATGCGAAGTTTGTTATAGTTATGATGGCGAATTCTTAACTGATTTTGTTGATTTCTTAAATCAAATGGTTAAGCCTGAAGCAGATATTCTAGATAAACACAACAGACTTCTAATAAACAATAACAGTAGCCCAGTTAGAGACATTGATGAATACCATGATATTAATAAAAGTATTTTATATCCTGAACAAAACTGCTCTACGGCTTTAAGATATCTATTAGGGGATTATCCGTTACCTGCTAACTTACAAGGTAATGTCAAGGACAATTGCCAACATGATCTTAAATT
>CAKZNA010000299.1 GCA_937129355.1 uncultured Sphingomonadales bacterium
GAGGGCGCCGCGGTCGGGGTGACATTGCCGACAGAATAATCTCCGCGAGACAAAGCGCGGTGCAGAATGTCATTCACGTTGGTTGCAACTATCAGGCGCTCGACAGGCAAACCCATCCGCGCCGCCACATAGCCAGCAAACACGTCTCCGAAATTTCCGGTGGGAACCGAGAACGCAACCTGACGCGCAGGTGCGCCCAAACGTAGCGCCGACCAGAAATAATAAACCACCTGCGCCATCAAACGCGCCCAGTTGATCGAATTCACCGCCGCCAGATTAAGCTGTCCGGTAACATCGGGATCGCCAAACATCGCCTTCACATGCGCCTGCGCATCGTCAAAGCTGCCTTCGATGGCGACATTATGCACATTGGGCGCAAGGATGGTCGTCATCTGCCGCCGCTGCACATCGGATATGCGGCCTTTGGGATGGAGCATGAAAATCTCGACCTGCTCGCGGCCGGCCACCGCATCAATGGCGGCGGACCCTGTATCGCCAGAGGTTGCCCCCACGATGGTGAGCTTATTGTCGGTACCGGAGAGGAAGCGTTCGAATAGCTGGCCAAGCAGTTGCAGCGCGACATCCTTAAACGCCAGCGTCGGTCCGTGGAATAGCTCGAGCATCCAATGTTGTTCATTCAGCTGCACCAATGGCGTCACTGCTGCGTGGCTAAACCGGCCATAGGCGGCGGCACATAATTCGCGCAGTTCATCCTCGCTCAGCGACCCTTGTGTGAAGGGTGCCATGACCTTTGCGGCGAGGTCGACATAGGAAAGCGAGCGCATCTCGGCGATTTCGGCTGCCGTAAAGCTTGGCCATGTTTGCGGCACGTAAAGTCCGCCATCGCTGGCAAGCCCGGCAAGCGTGACGCCCGCAAAGTCGAGATTGCTCGAATTACCTCTGGTGCTGATATACTGCATTGGGCCGAGCGTTACCCATAAGCCGCGATTATCGCAAGATTATTGAAGATGGCTCCGCACAAAATCGGCACATTAGTTGTCAGAATTTGCTTGCGCAAATCGCGGTGCCAGCCCTCTCCCCCTCCCAAACCACCCATAGGGTATTCTCATCGGGTGGTTTGGGAGGGGAAGAGGGCTGGAACCGCGCCCGACGAAAGTTGGATATAACAGGAAACATGCGGCGATTTTCCACTAGGAAAATTCTGACAAATACAGCTACTGAAGTCACAACATGATTCGAGGCACCGCCCTCACCAAATTCTAACAGGAGACCATAATGTCCGAAGGCACCGTCGCGGCCGATCAGCTGCGCCTTTTTATTGAACGTATCGAGCGGCTTGAAGAAGAGAAGAAGGGCATCGCTGATGATATTCGCGATGTATATTCCGAAGCAAAAAGCCAAGGTTATGACAGCAAAATCATGCGGCAAATCGTGCGCCTGCGCAAAATGGAAACCCATGACCGTCAGGAAATGGAAGCCATTTTGGATACGTATAAGGCCGCGTTGGGGTTAGCGTAACCTCCTCGCCTCGTCATGCCGAACTTGTTTCGGTATAACCGCCGAGATGCCGCGCAGCTTGTTATCCTGGAACGAAGTCACCAACGGTGAGATGAATTCAGGATGACGAAAAAGAGATGGAGCAATACCCATGATCATATCCACCACACCCACCCTCGAAGGAAAGCCGGCGCGCGAATATTTGGGCGTGGTGACGGGCGAAGTGATTGTGGGGGCAAATATGTTCCGCGATATGTTTGCCAGCATCACCGATATGGTCGGCGGGCGTTCGGGTTCTTATGAAAATGTTCTCTCTCGTGCGCGCAATGAAGCATTGCTGGAGCTGAAAGCCGAAGCCGCGCAAATGGGCGGCAATGCCGTTGTCGGGATTGATCTCGACTATGAAGTGATCGGCAAGACTGGATCAATGCTGATGGTGAGTGCGACGGGTACGGCGATTGTGGTTTGATTTCGGTTTTTAGATCAGCCTTAAGTTTGCTGAAAGAGCGGAGTGTTCCGCTTTGGATTTATGCCTTTCTTTTTTTGGCATCAACACTCTTGGCTGGCCTATCGTCTGATCATTTTGAAAATGCCGATGGTGACGTGCCCGATCTTTTTTTATTGGTCGGGCTGCCGGCATTTTTGGCGAATATCGTCGCCTTCTGGTTCCTTATCCGAAAACTCGGAAATGCGAATTCGGCAGGATCAGTGATCGGCTGGATCGCGTGGAGCATTCCAATCGCATTCGTATATGGCATTCTTCTAATATTTTGGTTGGAAGCTCCAATTGACGTGGAAGAGATATCCTGGCCCGCCTTTTGGGCAATGGAGGCGTTGTTGATAGCATCGTCACTGGCGATCGGTTGCCCTTTTTTGCTGGTATCGACCGGAAGGGTTCTGGATACATTCGGGCCGAGTGTTTGGAAGATATTTTTGGCTTTAAGAGGCAGCTTTTTATCATTCTTCACGGCTGTTTTTGGCAGTTATTTTGCCGGCTACTTTTGCTACGAAGCGTTTCGCACTAACTTTGGCCTAGTTGCAAACAACGACTTACAAGCATTCTTAATCGCCTCGATAGGCGGCATTTTTGAATTTCTTGCAATTATTTCAGTCACCGCAGTTTCGGTGGTTGTCTATCAAAAGGTAGAGCGAGAATTGGCAGGTCAAGCCGCAAGCTTGTAATCACTGCCGTGGCTATCTAATGAATTCGAAACAACCAAAACAATAAAGGGCACACATGGCAGGCCATTCCAAATTTGCGAATATCAAACATCGCAAGGGCGCGCAGGATAAGAAGCGCTCCAATCTCTTTTCGAAACTCTCCCGCGAAATTACTGTGGCGGCGAAGATGGGCATGCCCGATCCGGATATGAATCCGCGCCTGCGGCTCGCGGTCAATAATGCGCGATCACAATCGATGCCAAAGGATAATATCCAGCGCGCAATCGACAAGGCATCGGGCGGCGATGAGGAAAATTTCGAGGAAGTTACCTATGAAGGTTACGGCCCCGGTGGCACCGCGATTATCGTCGAGACGCTGACCGACAACCGCAACCGCACCGCCACCGCCGTGCGCACGGCATTCAGCAAGCATGGCGGCAATCTGGGCACGTCCGGCAGCGTCGCGCATGGCTTCGACCATGTTGGCCTGATCACCTATCCGGCCAGCGTGGGCGATGGGGATACCGTGTTTGAAGCCGCGTTAGAGGCAGGCGCAGAGGATGTGGAATCGAGCGAAGAAGGCCACGAGATCTGGACCGCGATGGAAGGCTTGCATGAAGTATCGGGCGCGCTGGAAAAATCTCTCGGCGAAGCGGAAAGCGTGAAGCTTGTCTGGAAACCGCAAATTGAAGTTACGGTGGATGAAAAGACAGCGTCCACGCTGCTCAAGCTGATCGATACGCTGGATGATGATGATGACGTCCAGACCGTTTCGGGCAATTATGATGTGCCCGATGATGTGATGGAGAAGCTGAACGCCGAATGATGGCACAGCGCGCTTTGGCATGATCATCCTCGGCCTCGATCCATCGCTTAGCTGCACCGGGTGGGGCGTGATCCGCAGCGAGGGGAGCAGGCTGTCCCATATCGCCAATGGCCAGATAAAGACCGACGCGAAAATGCAGCTGGCTTCGCGCTTGTTACAGATTGATCTGGAACTGTCTGATGTGGTGAAGGCACATGCGCCCGACGCCGTCGCGGTAGAAGAAGTCTTCGTGAACAAAAACCCGCAAAGCACGCTTAAGCTCGGTCAGGCGCGCGGTGTATGCCTGCTGGGCGGTTCGCGCAGCGGCGCGCCGGTGCATGAATATGCCGCCCGCCTGGTGAAGAAAGCTGTCGTTGGAACCGGCCGCGCGGAGAAAGAACAAGTGCAGGCAATGCTCGCCATATTGCTGCCCGGTGTGAAACTGGCGGGGGCCGATGCCGCCGATGCGCTGGCGGTAGCGATATGCCATGCGAATATGGGGTAGGAAATAGTTTCACGCAAAAGCGCAAAGATTTTTAAGATGTTTGCGCCAAGTCATCTTGCAGTCAATCAACCGTCATAAGGCTAAACCGCCAACGGTGGTTTGATCTGCCTCACACAAAGACACAAAGCCACCAAGGGGCTTGGTACACTTCATGCCTCAATTCTTCTTCGTGCCTTTGTGTCTTTGTGTGAAACCAGTATAAGCAACCTCGCAGCGCACGGCTAAGTTCACCAATTGTTCTCCGTTTTTCTTGCACTGCCAGTTTCCCCGCGCTAACCCATTCAAAATGAGGGCAGGCATATGATCGCGAAACTAACGGGGCGCTTGGACGAGATTGGCATCGACCATCTGGTGATTGATGTGCAGGGCGTCGGCTATCTGGTGCAGGCATCGGCGCGCACGCTGGCGGCGCTGGGCGGGCAGGATGACATTGCGACGGTCTTCACCGAAATGCAGGTCAGCGAGACCGACATGCGGCTGATCGGATTTTCCACCAAAGAAGAGCGCGACTGGTTTAGGCTTTTGATTTCCGTGCAAGGCGTAGGCGGCAAAGTCGCGCTCGCCATTCAATCCGCGTTGGAAGCCGACGAACTCGCCACCGCCATCGGTAGCGAAGACGCCGCAATGGTCGCTCGCGCCAACGGCGTCGGCCCCAAACTTGCGAGCCGTATTGTCAATGAATTGAAGGATAAAGTCGGCGCGCTGGCGGGCCTTGGCAGCGGCGCGAAACTGGCGGCGAGTGGCGGTGCCGGAGGCGGCCATGCAGCGGACGCAGCCGCAGCACTCACCGGTCTGGGCTTCAAACCCGCCGAGGCATCGGTAGCGGTAAAAGCCGCGCTGGAAGAATTGGGCAAGGATGCAAGTTTGGACGCGCTGGTAAGGATGGCGTTGAAGAAGGCTGGGAAGTGATGGGGAAAACTAGATCTCCTTTTGGTCTAGTATGGATGCGAATGGCTCAGTTGTTTTGCTTTGTCATTCTCTCCGCATTTGCGCTGTTGGGCCTAATTTTCTTTTTTGAAGTGCCGAAATGGATGTTGGCGATATTTGCCGTCGCGTTTTTGTTGGTAGTTGTAACACTAATTGGATTTCATGGTTCTGTAAGCTGCCCAAAATGCGGCAAGAGCTTAACTCTTACTAAAGGCGGAATGACTTTACCTTTTCCCGAGAACATCTGCTCAAGCTGCCGCAATGACCTGACTGTTCCGGTCGAAAGAAAATGAGTCGCAATCGTCAAAACACGTCAATTTTAACCGCTATCGCTGCAACCTTTCTGCTGTCCACCTGCACCCACACCGCGCCTAAAGACACCGCCAAAAAAGAACGGTCCGGCCTCTTCCCCGAGGATGTGAAGGGCATGGTGTGGTATAACAAGGCGCTAAAATTTCGGGAACCGCGGCTTTACCGTGATGGCGATCTCGATGACTTCACATCGCGATACCGCCTGTCAATATCTGGTATCACCTGCACCACTTATGTTATCCGCATTGACGAAACCTCTTCTGGCCGTCTGACTGGCATGGTTCGGCATCATGACCGGTGCAAAAAGGGGTCGGTTGAATCACACCGTCTGCATCCATCCCGCGCCAAATTTGACGAGATAAAGGGGATGATTGAAAAGGCAGGCATGTTCACGCATTATCCCGAAACATGGGAATTGGATGATAAAGACACGATCTGCATCGACGGGCATCAGTTGTTATTCGAACGCCGCGATGCGCGCGGATATGGCATTTCAGAATCCAACGCCCAATGCACATCTCCGCCAAAGGTGCGCGAAATTGCCAAGAAATTTATTGCCATGTCGGGTGAAGAAGTCGGGGTGATCTTATGAAGCGCGGAAATCACCTTCTGCTCACCGCAATCGCCAGTTTTCTGTTCGCTGGCTGCCATATGGTAAAAAGCGATGACGACCTGATAGAGGCCGCGAAAGTTGAAACGCGCAAAGAAATCCTGTCGGAATATGAGCTTGAAGGCGAGATTGTCTTTAAGGGTTTACATGTCAGTGAGGGGGAAGGCGACGGCCTCCTCGGCACGGTGTGCGGCGCATTTACCGATAGCGGCAGTTCGGATGACCAGACGCCGACGCGCTTTATCTATATGGCGATTGACGACGATACGCTTCTTGAAGAAGTGTTGGAGGATGTGACCGAAGATGCAACTCCTGAATTGCTAAAGGTGGTAGAAGAAGCCAATAAGCAGTTTAACGAATTATGGAATGATGGCTGCAAGTGACCGATAACCCCCACCTATCCCCTGAGCGTAAGCCGGAAGATATTGACGCGGCGCTCCGCCCGAAAACGCTGTCCGAATTTATCGGGCAGGCGGCGGCGCGGGATAATTTGCGTGTGTTTATCGATGCCGCGCGCAGCCGTGATGAGGCGATGGACCATGTTCTGTTTTTCGGCCCGCCGGGTCTGGGCAAGACCACGCTGGCGCAGATTGTGGCGAAGGAAATGGGTGTTGGGTTCCGTTCGACCTCTGGCCCGGTGATTGCCAAATCGGGCGATCTCGCGGCGCTGCTCACCAACCTTGAGGAAGGCGATGTCCTGTTCATTGACGAGATTCACCGGCTGAATCCTGTCGTAGAAGAAGTGCTCTATCCCGCGATGGAGGACCGCGCGCTTGATATTATGATCGGCGAAGGGCCATCAGCGCGCAGTGTGCGGATCGACCTGCCCGCCTTCACGCTGGTCGGCGCAACAACAAGACAAGGCCTGCTCACCACACCGCTCAGAGACCGTTTCGGCATTCCGGTGCGGCTGAATTTCTACAACCATGATGAACTCGAGCAGGTGGTGTCGCGCGCCGCCAAATTGCTCGATCTGGATATAGCCCCCGATGGCGCGCAGGAAGTGGCGAAGCGATCACGCGGAACCCCGCGTGTTGCCGGCCGGCTCCTTCGCCGCGTGCGCGATTTTGCCAATGTGGCTGGTGACAGCACCGTTACCGCAAAGTCTGCCGATGCCGCGCTCACGCGCCTCGAAATCGACGCGCTCGGCCTTGATGCGATGGACAGGCGCTATCTGATGATGATTGCAGATATTTATAAAGGCGGCCCCGTTGGCGTGGAGACGCTGGCGGCTGGCCTATCCGAACCGCGCGATACGATTGAAGAAGTGATCGAGCCATATCTGATCCAACTCGGCCTGATCGCAAGAACCGCAAGGGGCCGCGCGCTCAACGATCGCGGCTGGAAACATTTGGGGCTTAACCCGCCTGCCGGATCAACCGCGCAAGACGGGCTATTCGATAGCTAACATCCAAAAGCTACCCAGTCACCTGTGCTAGAAATGTCCCTTCGCTTCGAAAACCCTCTGGCCGTTAACATACAAATCAGTGCCATCGCTATATTTGATAAAAATGCCTGTGACCCAAGCTATCTGACTCTTGCCTGCCTGCGCAACAAAATCACAGAATCCGGTCTTTGGCACCCCGATCAGAATCTCTTCACCTGCAGGATTGCGACCATTCAAGATTTTTGCCGCAAAGGAAGTTGGCGGGCCGGGGAGCGATTTTCGGTTGTTAAATTTTCCAATCTTGATTTTTATTTGCTGCATGCCCTCAGCCAATTCTGCTTTCGGTTTTTGGTCAAAGACCACCACCGGCCGGGAAGTCCGGCATGCCTCTGCTGAAGATGCGGTTAATAACAGGCCCCCGGTCACAGCAGCTATGGCGACCTGAAAAGTGCGATTCATATCAATTTTCCTTATCTGCTTTGCTCTCGCCCGGCTGTTTCAAACGGCCAAGACCATGCCCCACCCGGCGTCCGTTCATCCATGTACGAAGCAGTGGGCGGTCATATTCTTTGCCATCCTTGTCAGCAAAGAGCAGCGCGCCGACGACATAGCCTTCCGCGCCTTTCGGTATGATGACAGAATGGCAGGATGTGACATGCGCGGGGATACCCGCTTTTTTGCCTTTATGTTTGCCTTCCAAAATCTCGACGACATAATAATTGGGCCACAGCCTGTCCTGCCTGCCATCGCGTTGCCCGTCATAGCGGATTTTGAATAAGCTACCGATGCCGCCATTCTTTTTCGCATCAGCCTTGGTTTTCGAAACCGGATAGATGCTCACCATGTTATCGACGGTGAGGCAAGCATGCGCGGCAGCAGGCTGCATAAGCATGATAGCGGCTGCAATTAGGATAGGCGTTTTCATCTGACTTCCTCCCAAAACTAAGGGTTTAGCTATGCCAAGACGTATTACGCGCGGCTGAACGGGTTGTTTTGCTGCATTCACCGCCCAATGGAGTCATCGCTGCGACGAAACGAATCCCGCGCGCATAATCCACCTTCCCCGAACTGCGACGAAGCGTTAAGCCAATCACCGATGAACGCAATCGCACCCTATCAGGGCCATTTTGACGGCAAAGACCATCTTTTCGCCGTGCGCGTCTATTTTGAGGACACGGATTTTTCCGGCATTGTCTATCATGCGCGCTATTTGCATTTCATGGAGCGCGCCCGTTCGGATATGCTGGCACGCGCCGGGATTGACCAGCGCGGTGCACATGAAGCAGGCGAAGGCGCTTACGCGGTGACGCATATGGACATTGCCTTTCGCCGCGCGGCAAAGTTTGACGATGCGTTGCTGGTGACAAGCAAAGTGACCGCGATACGCGGCGCAAGTGTTGATATTCATCAGAGAGTCATGCGCGATGAGGAAGTGATTATCGAAGCCAAAGTCACCGCCGCCTTTGTCCGCCCGGATGGACGCCCGGGCCGGCAACCAAAATTATGGAGAGATGCCTTCCAAGCGATATTGGAAGCGCCGGAAGGAAAGAAAGAATAGCAATGGATATGATTTTCCTGACAGCCGCAGCGGCGGCGACCGAAAGCGCGGCCAGCTTTAACCCCATAGAGCTGTTCCTCAATGCCGACTGGGTTGTGAAGGCAGTGATTATCGGGCTGTTGCTCGCCAGTGTGTGGGTGTGGTTCATCATCGTCAGCTTCATGATCAAAATTTCCGGCATCAATGGCCGTACTGAGAGGTTCGAGCGCGATTTTTGGGGCAGCGGCGATATTGACGCCTTTTACAAGGAACATGGCAAGCGCGAGCTTCCGATTGCAAGAGTCTTTGCAGCGGGAGTTTCCGAATGGCGGCGCAGCACCAATGGCAGCAGCATCGACCGTGAAGGCACGCGAGAGCGGCTCAACACCGCAATGGATGCAACGATTGCGGCGGAAAGCGACAAATTAGCAAACCGTTTGAATTTCCTTGCCACCACCGGATCGGTCGCGCCCTTCGTAGGGCTGTTCGGTACCGTGTGGGGCATTATGCGCAGCTTCGCCGCAATTGCTGCGGAACAGAATAGTTCTTTAGCCGTCGTCGCACCGGGCATTGCAGAAGCCCTGTTCGCGACCGCCATCGGCTTGTTTGCGGCCATTCCCGCCGTCATCGCCTATAACCGCTTCTCCCACCGCATTGGCCAATATGAAGCGCGCATGGGGCGCTTCGCTGACGGCTTCCACGGCACGCTAAGCCGCGAGTTGGAGCGGGAGGTCTAATCCGGTGGCGATGAATCTCTCTTCTGCATCGGGCGGCGGACGCGGGCGGCGGCGGTCATCGCGGCGTGCACCTATGGCCGAGATTAACGTCACGCCTTTCGTTGATGTGATGCTCGTGCTGCTGATTATCTTCATGGTCACCGCGCCGCTGCTGAATACCGGTGTTCCC
>CAKZNA010000300.1 GCA_937129355.1 uncultured Sphingomonadales bacterium
CTCTTCACCCGCATAAAAACGGCTATTTTCCAGGACCGCAACGTCGCCATCGGCCAAAATCCCGATGGATTGCTCAACCACTGGCCCGGCAATTTCGGGAATGAACATGATTTCACGGTCCAACACTTCGGACAGATCATCAATCACCATCGATGTTGAAAGCTCGCTATGCTTTGCACCCTTGGGTCGGCCGAAATGCGCCAGCAACAGCACTTTTGCGCCCTTTCCCGCCAACTCCAGTACCGTCGGTGCAATGGCGCGAAGACGGGTGGCGTCGGTAACTTCGCCATCCGCCATCGGAACATTCAGGTCAACGCGGACCAGCGCGACCTTTCCCGCCACATCGCCTAAATCATCAAGAGTTTGAAAAGCAGCCATTATCTTACGCTTACAGCAAACCGCCGATAACGCCCGCAGTATCAATCATACGGTTGGAGAAGCCCCATTCATTGTCATACCAGCTGACCACGCGGGCAAGCTTGCCATCCATGACGGAGGTTTCCAGGCTATCAATCGAGCTACTTGCCGGTTGGTGGTTAAAGTCGCTCGATACCAGCTTCTCGGTTTCATAAACCATGACGCCCTTCATTGGTCCGTCTGCGGCGGCTTTCAACGCTGCATTGATTTCTTCTGCATTGGTGTCACGGCCTGGCACGAATGTTAGGTCGACAAGGCTTACATTGGGCGTCGGTACCCGCACCGAACTGCCGTCCAGTCTGCCGTTAAGCTCTGGCAGTACTAAGCCAACAGCGCGCGCTGCACCGGTTGTCGTTGGAATGATATTCTGCGCACCGCCGCGTGCACGGCGCATATCGCTGTGCATCTGGTCCAGCATACGTTGGTCATTGGTATAGCTGTGGATCGTGGTCATAAAGCCGCGCTCAATACCGACAAGATCGTTCAAGACCTTCGCAACAGGAGCGAGGCAGTTGGTGGTGCAACTTGCATTGGAAACGATGTGGTCATCGGCGGTTAGCGTGTCATGATTCACGCCATAAACGATTGTTTTCAAATCACCTTTAGCAGGCGCGGAGATCAAGACGCGTTTCGCGCCGGCATCGATATGCGCCTGACATGCGTCTTTGGACTGAAAGAAGCCGGTGCATTCCAGCACGATGTCGATATCCATCTCACCATGTGGCAGTTTGGCCGGGTCACGCTCTGACGTAACCGCAATCTTATTGCCATCGACGATCATATTACCGCCGTCGGTGCTAACTTCCCCGCCGAAACGGCCATGTGTACTGTCATACTTGAAAAGCAGAGCGTTTGCTTCGGTATCCGCAAGATCGTTGATCGCAACCAATTCGATATCATCATCGCTGCGCTCCAGCACTGCACGGGCAACGAGGCGGCCAATGCGTCCAAATCCGTTAATAGCAACTCTTACAGTCATTTAAATGCTCCTTTGAGTATTTTGTCTTAGCCTATTTTGGCAAGAATTTGCGGTGTTATCTTTTCGGCCGTCAGGCCAAAATGGTCGAATAGATCAGCAATCGGGGCCGACGCACCGAAGCTGTCTACGCCGAAACGCAGGCCGTCGCGGCCCGTATAGCGCTCCCAGCCATAGGTTGTGCCGGCTTCGATGGATACTTTAAGCACGTCGTCGGGAAGGATATCCGCCTGATAGGCTGCGTCTTGATCGTCGAATAATTCGGTGCACGGCATTGATACCACATCTGCGCCCTGGCCTGCTTCTTCCAGTTTTGCAGCAATATCGATAGCCAAACTCACTTCCGAGCCCGTGGCAACCAAAATGACCTTCCGGTCTGCATCAGCCGCCTTCAAACGATAAGCGCCTTTATTACAAAGGTTTGAAGTGACGTCATGACGCAACATTGGCAATCCCTGACGGCTCAAGGCCAGCAAAGAGGGCCCGCTTTCGTTGCCAACGGATAGTTCCCAACATTCAGCCGTTTCAATGGCATCGCATGGCCGGAACACGCGCAGGTTCGGAATCACCCGCAGGCTTTGCAAATGCTCGATAGGCTGATGCGTCGGGCCATCTTCGCCCAGGCCAATGCTATCATGCGTCATCACATAGACCACGCGCTGCTGCTGGATCGCCGACAAGCGAATTGCATTGCGGCAATAATCGGCAAATACAAGGAAAGTGCCACCATATGGGATAATTCCGCCATGCAGCGCCATTCCGTTCATTGCCGCCGCCATGCCAAATTCGCGGATGCCGTAATAGATATAACGCCCGGAATAGTCGTCTTTGGTCATTGGCTGCGTTGCGGATGTCTTTGTATTGTTCGATCCGGTAAGATCGGCAGAACCGCCCACCATCGCTGGCAGCTGCTCTGTCAGGATATCAAGCGCCATTTCCGACGATTTGCGGGTTGCCACTTTGGGTTGATCGGCGGCGAGCTTTTGAAGATATGCGGACATATCAACCTTCGCTGCGCTTCCAGACATGCGAACCTCAAATTCATTTTTATTTGAATGTGATGAAAGCCTATCTTTCCATTCATTATGAAGTTTTGAACCACGATTTCCAAAGCCTTCCCAGGCCGTTTTCACGTCTGCCGGAATATCAAAAGGAGCATGTTCCCACCCAAGGGCCGAACGGGTGCCTGCAATCTCTTCGTCACCCAGCGGCGCGCCATGCGTCGCCGATGTGCCTTGCTTCGTGGGCGCGCCATAACCAATCACAGTCTTACAAGCCACCAGACTAGGCCGTGGATCAGCAATAGCCTCATCAATTGCGCGGCGGATATCGGCACCATCATGGCCATCACAGCGGACAACATGCCAACCCGTAGCAGTATAACGCGCCGGTATATCTTCGCTCGTTGACAAATCCGTGCTGCCATCGATGGTGATTTCATTATCGTCCCAAAGGACAATCATCCGGCCAAGCCCCAAATGTCCTGCTAAACCAATGGCTTCGTGGTTGATACCTTCCATAAGGCACCCGTCGCCAGCCACAACCCAAGTCCGGTGATCCACCAAATCATCGCCAAACTGCGCATTCAGGTGGCGTTCGGCAATCGCCATACCAACCGCCATTGCCAGCCCCTGCCCCAACGGGCCAGTAGTGCTTTCTACGCCCTCGACCTCTATATTCTCGGGGTGACCAGCGCATGGGCTGTGTAATTGGCGGAAATTCTTGATATTCTCGATAGTCGGCTGCGCATAACCGGCCAAATGCAGCGTTGCATAGGCGAGCATGGAACCATGCCCTGCCGACAGCACGAAACGGTCCCTATCGGCCCATTTCGGGGCTTTCGGGTCATATTTCAGATAATCGGAATATAATATAGTCGCGACGTCCGCCATGCCCATCGGCATTCCGGGATGTCCCGAATTGGCAGCTTGAACGGCATCCATTGCCAGTGCCCTGATTGCATTGGCCAATTGCCGCTCTGTTGCTGCCATGAAATTGTCCCCCGAACAAATGGGCGGAAATGCCCGCAAAATGAAGCGCCGAGTCGCTATTTGCGCCAACCCTTTGCGTCTTGCCGCGCTATCGTCAAGGCGGGGGTTGCAATTCTCTCTTGAAAAGTGACGTCATTGCGTCATTTGAGCGTCCGAAAGTGACGTCATAAAGTCACTTTGACAGCAGGGTTAGCTATGCTAGGATAGACAAAATTGGAGGGTTAAGCATGGCAAATGAAAGACTTATACTTGCCATTGGGCGTATCGAGAATGCCCTGTCTAGGCTTGAGCAATATAATCCCGGTGAATCGTCCGGCGATGCAGATTCTGACTTGGTGCAACGCCACGAGCATCTAAAATCCGAAGCACGTGCGGCAATTACAGCCATCGATTCTATCCTTGTTGAGAAGGGAAGCTGATATGGCGGATGTCAGACTACAGATTGGTGGGCGTGAATATGTCGTTACCTGCCGGGATGGCGAGGAAAAGCGCCTGCGATCGCTTGGCGAAATGGTGGATAAGAAAGTTGAGGAAGCCGGAAGCGCTGCTCACGGCCTAAATGAAAGCCGCCAGCTATTATTTGCATCGCTGTTACTCGCGGACAAGCTCGACGAATTGCCTGAAAAGACTGGAAATGGCGGCGACACTGGCAACGCCGCTGCAGCAGGCGCTGTTGACGATAAGGTGATGGAAAATGCCGCTGTAACGCTTGAAAAACTAGCCGAGCGGCTTGAATCTGTTGCAAACAAGCTTGAGATATAGGTTATTCGCGCCTACATAGTAGGACGGCGGGGCTGCCCGGCACGTACCGATAAGAACATCCCTGAGGCGATACAACATTCTAGGGAGCTGTCCCTGCCCGGATCTTGGTCCGGAACACATGGCCCCCACCTGACGTTCTTGGCGTCAGAGGATATTCCGGGAAACGACCCATGGTGGTCCCGCCACTTATACAAACTAGCAAGACAGATCAAATAGTTATGCCTGATATTGACGCAACAAAACGGGGATTGCGCACGCAAATCCGCCGGCAGCGTGATGATTTCGTCAATCGGCTCGGCCCCGGTGAAAAAGCGCTGACATTCTCGGTCGCACCCTCGCCATTATCTGCATTGTTTGGCCCCGGAAAAACAGTGGCAGCTTATGTTCCGATTGGTTCGGAAGCAAACCCGCTTAAGCTATTGGAAGCAGCAGAAAAAGCTGGATGTGAGATAGCCCTTCCGCATGTCACCAGCAAAGCGGCACCGATGCGGTTTTTGCAGTGGTCAAACACAGAAAGCCTGGCTTTGGGACCTTTTGGCCTGCAGCAGCCAGATGCAGGAAACCGGCAAGTTACGCCCGATGTGATATTGGTTCCATTAATCGCATTCGACCGCGCTTTAAACCGATTGGGGCAAGGCGCTGCCCATTATGACAGAGCGCTCTCGCTACTCGGCAATTCGTTAGCAATCGGTGTGGGTTGGTCCATGCAGGAACAACCTGAATTGGATGTGGATGACTGGGATATTCCACTTGATGCGGTCCTCACCGAAAGGGAGTGGATAACGGCATGAAAGTAAAAAGAAATAGACCAAGCTGGCGCAAACCAATTGGCATCGTTGCAATATTGATGATTATCTTTGTCTGGTCGATTTTGGTGGTGAGCCAATCGGCCACCATCGGTGCGTTGCCAATACTCGTCCAAGCCGTGATTTATCTTGTCGCGGGCATCATCTGGATTTTTCCGGTAAAACCCATTCTGGTCTGGATGGAAACAGGCCATTTTCGCGCCTAATTCGACCATTCACAACGATGTTCAATTATTGAAAAACCGCCAAAGAATGGCGCGAGTGACGAGACTTGAACTCGCGACCTCCGGCGTGACAGGCCGGCGCTCTAACCAACTGAGCTACACCCGCTAAACTGCGGTGGAGGCGCGTTAGTCGGGGCGAGAGATTCTGTCAACCATGAGAGTGCAACTGAACCAAAATTATTGCTGCCAGGCCAGCAGCCAACTTCCTACCTGATCGTTTACCAATTTCGGCAATCCACCGCCAAGTTACATTTCATTACAAATTTGATTGAATATTGTATATATTTTTCAGATGTTTAACTGAAGCGCCATTCCTACCCCATCTTAACGGTTTTTTGACCTTGTTCTGCGATAACCGTTTGCATGACCAGACAGACTTACAGTTCAACCGATATGGGTTGGCGCATTCGCCGCCTGCCGAAAGCCGCAGTTTTGGGTGCGCTTTTGGCCAGCGCAAGCTTTGCCTCTCCTGCCTTTGCAGCAGGAACACCAGCGGGTACCGACATCACCAATGTTGCGACCGCAAGTTACGAAACACCGGGTGGCAGCACAATCGATGTTGATTCAAACCCGGTGGTAATCAAGGTAGACGAGCTTTTGGATGTCGTTGTTGACAATACCGATCCAGGTGACGTCGCAACGCAGCCTGGCGATACTGGTGAGGTTCTTACCTTTCAGGTTACGAATAGCGGTAACGGCAATGAAGCATTCACGCTCGACGCCGATGTCGCCGTAACAGGCGACGATTTTGATCCAACACTCGTTCAAATCGTGCTCGATACCAACGACAACGGCGTTTATGACCCTGGCGTAGATGACGTCTACGTCGCTGGTACAAACGATCCAGCGCTTGATCCTGATGAAAGCATCACCGTTTTTGTAATTGTTGACACGCCAACGGGGCCAACCGATGGCGACCGCGCCGAGGTTAGCCTTTCTGCGGTTGCAGTTACCGGTAGCGGGGCGCCCGGCACGAGCTTTAATGGCCAGGGTGACGGCGGCGGCGACGCTGTTGTTGGTACAACCGGCGCAGATGATGATGACAGCGGGTTTCTTGCCATTCAGGCGGCAATTCTCGACCTGATCAAATCTGCCACGGTATTGGATCCCTTTGGCGGCAGCACAGCCGTCCCCGGATCTGTCATTACCTATCAGATTGTTGCCAATGTCACCGGCACAGGCAGCCTTACCAATCTGGTTGTCAGCGATCCGGTCCCTGCTGACACTGCTTATGTCCCTGCTTCAATTGTCTTTGAAGGCACCGGACAAACCGACGCGACTGACACCGATGAGGGAAGCTTTGATGGCACGCAAATCAGCGTGGACATGGGCACCGTCACATCCGGCGAAAGCAGAACCATTACATTTCAGGTGACAATCCAATGATTAAAGCGATCTTCAAAGGCCTTATAGTGGCGACTGCCATATTAGGTGGTTCTGCGGTGGCTGCTCAAGCGGCTCCATTGCAACTTGATAGCGATATCTTCGTTGAGCGTCAGAAGCGAAGTGAAGACGGATCGGTTTCTGTTATTTTGGCCGAACCCAAAACCGTTGTACCGGGCGATAGCCTAGTATTCGTTGTGAAATACAAAAATGTTGGCGCCGAAGCGGCCAGCGATTTTGCTGTAACCAACCCCATGCCAAAAGCAGTTCGCTATGCCGGATCGGCAGACGGACTTGAGCTTGCATCGGTGGATGGCGGCAAGACCTACGGGTTCCTGAGTGCCCTGAAAGTAAAGAACGCCGATGGCACCGACCGCGCGGCATCTTATGCCGACGTCACACACATTAAATGGAATTTAAAACAGATACTTGCACCCGGACAGGGCGGCAAGCTCGTATTTCGTGGAGTTGTTAAATGACTATTTCCGAACCGTCCCGATTGCAGCGGACCTTTTGCAATCAACCAAATGTAACAGGAGTTAAGCATATGACCAGTAAGCTTAAATATCTCGTTGCCTCTGGTGTAATTTCGGCAGCAATGATGAGCGCAAGTTCTGCCTTTGCAGCCGGGACGACCCAAGGTACCGATATTGACAATAACGTAACTGTCGACTTCAACGTCGGCGGCGTAGCACAGACGCAGGAAACTGCGGCTGACAGCTTTAAAGTTGACCGAAAAATCATCTTTACAGTTGCCGAAGCAACACCAACGGGCACAACGTCTGTCGTGCCTGGCGCGACCGATCAGGTGACCACATTTACCGTGACCAACACGTCAAACGACACGCTTGACTTCAGCCTTGCTGGAACACAGCTTGGCGGCGGTACTGCCGAACATGGCGGAACCGACAATTTCAACGTAACTGGTCTTCAGGTCTTCGTCGATAGTAACAATAACGGCGTATATGATGTTGGTACCGACACAGCGACATCAATTGACGATTTGGCTGCTGATGATTCTGTCGAAGTATTCATCATCGGCGATATCCCAATTGCGCAAGTTAACGGCGATGTTGCCGGCGTCACGCTGACAGCAACCGCGTTGAACAGCAATGGTACGGCAATTACCGCCGCAACCGATGCTACCGCCAACACAACCGGCGTTGAAACCATCTTTGCCGATACTGGCCGCGATGGCATCGAAGCTGACGGTGATGACTATACGGTTGGTGCAGCTGACCTGACAGTTACCAAGGTTAGCCGCGTTATTTCGGACGGTGTTAGCGCATCTAATCCGAAAGCCATCCCTGGCGCAGTTGTTGAATATTGCATCGTTGTAGCCAACGGCGCAGGTGCAGCAACCGCAACAGGCGTGAGCGTGGCCGATGACATCGGCGCGATCGGCTTTGTTACCTATGATGGTACTTTCACACCGAAAATGAACGGCACGGTCGTTTCAGGAAGCACATGTACCCCTGGTGCAGACGATGCGACCTATACCGGCGGTACCGACACTGTTTCGGGCACGTTGAATGACATTGCTGCGGGTGAAACCCGTACGCTCGTTTTCCGCGTAACCATCGACTAAAAAGAAAGAGGCGGCGCGCCCCGGGCTTCGCTCGGCCCGGCCGCCGCCTCATTTTTTGATGAAGCCATTAACCAAATCTCTTATCAAATACGCAGGCGCGCTGGCCGCAGGAACGATGCTTCCTGTTGCCAGCGCGCTTGCGCAGCCTGAATTTGCAGAAGAACAGCCGCAATTTGCCGGTCCAGACTTCGCTGAGGAACAACCACATACTCCCCGCCCGGTGTTTGTGCAAAACCAGCCTCAGACACCGCCTACAGTTTTCGCGGGTAATCAGCCGCAACGCACACATGTTTCCACTTCAAACCAGTCTCAGGCTATTGTTGGTGACATTATTAGTAATACCGCGCTCGCCGAATGGGATTCCGGCTCGCAGCGTTTGTCCAGGCCTTCAAACACGGTAGATATTCCGGTTGAAGCCCTTCCTCCCACCCCGCCCAAGATTACTCTTTACCATTTCGCTAACCCGCCCGGTGCGACACAAGAGAATCTGCCACCGACAGTCTGCGTCGGGAGCGGGGGTAACCAGCCTGTCGAGCTAAGAGGCGCTTTTGCGGGGACAAACACCTCGCCAGCCAGCCTAATGCCAGCGACGGCTATTCGTGCAGGCGAGCCTTTGGTCATTTCGGTCGAATTTGCGTCAAAAAACACCAATCCTGGTGCGATTGACAGCTTCGAAGTGACCATAACCACCGCCATTGGCGACGAGGAGCGCATTATTTTGACCGAAACAGCCGTAAATAGCGGCCGTTTTGTCGGAATGATCAATACCTCTGCTGTTCCGCCTAACCCGGTCCAACGCGATTGCGTGCTCTCCGTTCGCCCTGGAGACACATTGAGCGTTGATCTGGATGACTCGGTAAACGGCAATGACATTGGCATTGGCACCGTCGATATTCTTATCGACCCGTTCGGCCTTGCATTCGATAGCGGCGACGGCGTTCCTGTTAACGGAACCCGTATCACTATCGTTGATGCGGTAACTGGACAGCCGGCTGAAGTGTTTGGTGATGACGGCGTATCCGCCTTCCCTAGCACCGTTGTAGCAGGCACAACCGTCACCGATACGAGCGGACAAACCTATGATTTCACAGCAGGTTTTTACCGCTTTCCGTTCCTGCGTGCGGGTGACTACAGGCTGCTTGTTCAGCCTCCAGCGCCCTACACGCACCCCTCCGTTGCAACACCAACCGAGATCGCCCAGCTGACAAGGCCTGATGGCGGACAATTCGTGATTGCTGACGGTTCCTATGGCGGCATTATCACTTTGCTTGATCCTGCGCCTGTCCGTATCGATATCCCGCTCGACCGCCCCGGCGGCACGCTACAATTGTCTAAAGTCACATCGACTGAGCAAGCGATGCCCGGTGACGTTGTGCAATACCGTGTTCAAGTCAGCAATCCTGACAGGCTCCGTAACAGTGGTCCGATCACGATTTCAGATACCCTGCCCTCCGCCATGCGTCTGCGCAGCAATAGCGTTCGCTATCAAGGTGTTAGCGTAACACCAGCCGTACAACCAAATGGGCAGGTTTTCTCTGTTTCCCTGCCACCATTGGCAGGCGGCGAATCTGGCTTGCTAACTTATCTTGCCGAGGTCCGTCAGGACGCACGGCCGGGCAACGCCATAAATCTGGCTTCTGCGCGCGACAATCGCGGCGCTGTGAGTGAAACCGCCGATGCCGCTGTACGTATTACCCGTGACGGTATCTCGGAACGCTTTACCCTTATTGGACGGATTACCGAAGGCGGCTGCCTTGTTGACCCGCGCAAAGCACCTGGCATCGCCGGTGTGCGTGTTATGCTGCAGGACGGTACCTATACTGTCACAGACAAGGACGGCCGTTATCACTTTGAAGGCTTAATCCCCGGCATTCATGTCGTGCAGGTTGATCCGACAAGCTTCCCGCTTGATCAGAAGCCTGTTGATTGCGCTCGTAATACACGCAGCGCCGGCAGTGCAATCTCTCGCTTTGTTGAAGGCCGCGGCGGTTCGCTTAAACGTGCAGACTTCCGTGCTGTGAAAACCGCACCGCGTGATCCGCTCTACAAAGATGCTAAGCCGCTTCCAACTGCAGCAAGCGATGCAGAAGCCGCTGGTGCCGATAAGGACTGGTTTGCAGGCGAAGAACCAGGCATTGGCTTTGTCTTCCCGGAAACAGACCATAACCCGCGCGTGAAAGCCATTCGCGTCGCCGTCAAGCATGGCAAAACCCATAAAGTAAAACTTAGCCTGAACGGCAAGCCCGTTGGCGTGTTGAACTATGACGGCAAAAAGAAAAATGCCGACCGTTCAATCTATGTCAGTGTCTGGCGCGGTGTTGAAATTGAAGAAGGCGACAACAAGCTTGTTGCCCACGTGATCGATAATTTTGGCAAGGAAGTCAAAACTCTCGAGCATAACGTCCATTTCTCTAGCGCGCCGATGCAGGCACAGCTGCTGAAAGCCCAGTCTGTGCTGGTTGCTGACGGCGTAACGCGTCCGCGTATTGCCGTGCGCCTGACCGATCGCAGCGGTAAACCTATTCAGCATGGCAGCGTCGGCGACTTTCAGGTCAGCGCGCCATATATGCCGGCCGTTGAAGTTGATGCGCAGCAAGCCAACCAGCTTTCGGGCCTGGAGCGTGCTGCTCCTGTCTGGCGCGTGATTGGTGACGACGGCATCGCTTATATCGAACTTGAGCCGACAACCGCTTCAGGCAGCCTCTCAATCGGATTTAACTTTGCCGACGGCGAAGTGAAACGTGCACAGCGTGTCGAAACATGGCTCGATCCGGGCAATCGCCCTTGGACCGTGGTTGGCTTCGCCGCAGGCACAATCGGCTTTAACAAGCTGGAAGAAGGTCTTGAAGATCTGGATACGGGCGAAGACAATTTGAATGTCGATGGCCGTGTTGCGCTTTATGCCAAAGGCCGTGTGACCGGCAAATGGTTGCTAACCCTTGCCTATGACACCGACAAAAAAGAAGATGAAACCCGTTTCGGCGGCGTCATCGACCCGCGCCGTTATTACACGATCTATGCCGACCGCGCAGAGCAGCGTTATGATGCCGCATCAGTGCGCCGCTTGTATCTGAAACTGGAACGTCCACAGTTCTATGCGTTGTTTGGTGACTATAATACCAGCATCGATCAGCCGCAGCTATCCCGCTACAACCGCGCATATAACGGTATCAAAGCGGAATATAAGAACGACCAGGTTCATTTGCAGGCTTTTGGTTCAGACACGCCATACCGTTTCCGCCGTGAAGAAATTCAGGGCACGGGCCTGACCGGACCATATGCGCTGGCTTCACGTGATATCCTCGCCAATAGCGAGACGATCACGCTGGAAACACGCGACCGTCTGCGCTCTGACCGTATTGTCGAACGTAAACAGCTGATCCGTCACATCGACTATGACATTGACTATCTCGCTGGCACATTGCGCTTCCGTGAGCCTGTGCTGTCACGCAATAGCGGATTGAACCCGCAATTCATCATCGCCGAATATGAAGTATTCGGAGTTGGCGAGCGCGTGAATAATGCTGGCGGCCGTGCGAAATGGCAGACGAAAGACGAAAAGCTTCAGATTGGCGCAACCGCGATCCATGACGAAACTGACCAGAGCAAAACCGACCTTGTTGGCGCAGACATTACGTTCCGTCCCGGCACCGGCACCGAAATCCGCGCTGAATTTGCGCGCTCTGACAGCGAAGCGAAGCCCGGCACGGGCGGTGCCAGCACCAAAGGCGCTGTAGCATGGCTTGTCGAAGCGGAGCATCATGACGAGAATTTTGATGTGCTTGCTTATGTAAAGCATACTGACGGCGGGTTTGGCGTCGGCCAAATCAATCAGGGCGAAATCGGCACACGCAAATATGGCATTGATGGCCGCGTGCGCATCAACGACAATCTGACCGTGTCTGCCCTCGGTTATCAGGAAGACTATCTGCAAAGCGGAGCACGTCGCCGTGCGGCAAGCGCAGAGATTGAATATCGCACTGGCGATACAACGCTTCGCGCTGGCCTGACCCATGCGAATGACAAATTGGACGATGGCAGCACCAATAAATCGACGCTTGCCAAAATTGGCGGTTCGCAAAAGCTGTTCAACGACAAGCTGGAACTGACCGCGCAAACCGAATTTGCAATTGGCGGCGAAGATGAAAGCATCGACTTCCCTGAACGTCATACTGTCGGCGCTCGCTATGCGATCCACAAAGATATTCAGCTTGTCGGCAGCTATGAGATTGCCAAAGGCGAAAATATCGATGCACGCACCGCGCGTATCGGCTTTGATATCGCGCCTTGGGCTGGCGGCCGGATTACGGCAAGCGCCAATCAGCAGGATGTTACCGAATATGGTCCGCGCACATTTGCAGCTTACGGCCTCGCGCAATCTTTCAAAGTTAGCGACAAGTGGTCACTCGACTTCACGCTCGATGGTAACAAGACACTTGGCGGCGTTGATCGCGACGACATTCTGAACCCTCTGCAACCTGCGGCTTCCGGTGGTTTCCTTGGCAGTGACAATACGCTGACCGAAGATTTCACTGCTATCACCGCTGGCGCGACCTATCGCGGCGACAAATGGAGCTGGACCGGACGCGCAGAATATCGCGACGGTGACACCACCAATCGTTATGGCTTCAACAGCGCCATCCTGCGCAATATCGGCGAAGGCCGCGCAGTTGGCGGACTGGTTAGCTGGTTCAAGGCGGATCAAACCGGCGGTGCTTCAACAACAACCGCGCAGGCTGAACTCAGCTGGGCCCATCGCCCTTCCGACAGCCAGTGGTCGTTCCTGAACAAGGCCGAATATCGTTATGACTCGATCAAAAACGCGATTGCCGGACTTCCGGGTCCAATCGGCGGCGCGTCGTTGAATATTAGCGGCGATGCAAAATCACGCCGGATCATTAACAGCTTCTCGATCAACTATACCCCGATCGACGAGCGCGATTATGATGACGGGCGTCCGAATGAATTTATCGAACGCGGCGAATATTCCGCCTTCATCGGCATCCGCCACGTATCAGACCGCTTCGGCGCCGACGATGTCGAAGGCTGGAGTGCGGTATTGGGCGGAGATTTCCGGTTTGACTTAAGCGATGTTGCAGACATCGGCGCGGCGGGCACCGTGCGGATTGGCCAGGGGGGCCGCAACATCGCTTATTCAGGCGGACCGGTACTAACCGTAACACCGTTTGATAACGCCAATATATCATTGGGTTATAACATAGTCGGTTTCAACGATCGTGACTTTGAAGAAAGCCGCTACACACGCAGCGGTGCCTATGTCACCTTCAAACTGAAATTCGATCAGGAAAGCCTGGCTGGCTTCAAATTCTGATCGACAAAGACAGGAGTATATGCGTTTCGGATAGATACACGGATTGAACATTGCGAATTGGAATGCAGGATCGGGCGGTCCAGCACTCCACCCTCGCAGCGAACATTCTCAACATCTATTCATGCTGACGGGCGGTCAGCTTAGGCGCGGACATCTCCTGACATTGTGCAATGGCGGCTGGCTATAATGCCAGCGGGCAAGCCGTTGCAGACATGACCGAAGGACACTCGTTCCTGATCAATCGCGATCAGGGCGCTATTTGTGTTTGTGTCAGTCTGCGAATAACAGCACAGGCGTTTCGAGCAGTTTCTTCAGCGCTTGCACAAAACTAGCCGCATCATGACCGTCCACCACGCGGTGATCGCAGCTGATCGAGAGATTCATCAGTTTCGCCCGACAGATGTCATCTCCGTCGAAGACAGGCCGCTCTACGATCTTATTAGGCCCGATTATAGCCACCTCAGGGCGATTTATCACTGGAGTGGTGGCGATGCCTCCCAACGGCCCCAGAGACGTCACTGTGAGCGTTCCTCCGGACAATTCGTCCGATTTTGCCGTTCCATCACGTGCTGCCTGCGCCAAACGGCCAATTTCCATCGCCAATTGCCAAGCATTCTTATCCTGCGCATCGCGGATAACCGGCACCATTAGCCCTGCGTCGGTCTGCGCAGCCATGCCCAGATGGACCGAACCATGGCGCGTCACCACACCTGCTTCATCATCAAAGCGCGCATTAATCATAGGGAATTCGGGAATTGTCTTGCAGATCGCGGTTATCATCAGCGGCAACATGGTCAGCTTCGGCTTAGCCCCGCGAGTGGCATTCAGGTCGCCGCGCATATCCTCCAGCTCGGTGACATCGATCTCTTCGACATAAGTGAAATGCGGGATATTGCGCTTCGACGCGGCCATATTCTCCGCAATACGGCGGCGCATGCCAATAACCTTCACGGCTTCATCTTCACGCTTCGCAGAAGATCCAGGGGAACGATATCCCTGCCCCGCGCTATAGCTTAAATAGGCATCTAGATCGGCATGACGGACATGATTTCCACCTGCCTGCACATCACCCAGATCCACACCCAACGCCTTCGCACGCGCCCGCACCGCCGGAGACGCGGTAACCTTATTTGGTGAAGCTTTGGCAGCAACTGCGTCGCTATCATCAGGTTTATCGCCGCTGACAGGCTGTTCAGCGGGTTTGGCCGGTGACGTCGTGACGTCACTTTCGGCGCGATGGCTGCTGCCTGATGACGCCATGACGTCACTTTCTGTTTCATCCCCTGACGTCGTGACGTCACTTTCCGCCGTCACCGCTGGCGCAGTTGCATGTTCCCCCGCAACATCGCCTTCAGTTTCAATTTCCACCAGCATCGAACCAATGGCAATCACATCGCCCTCTTCGCCAGCAACTTTGCTCACGACACCCGACGTCGGGCTTTCCATCTCGACGGTAGCCTTATCGGTCATCATGTCGGCGATCGGCTGATCTTCTTCAATCTTGTCGCCGGGCTTTACATGCCACGCAACAATCTCTGCCTCGGCAATGCCTTCGCCAATATCTGGGAGGTTAAATGTGAATTTGCCCATGATTATTGCTCCATAATCTTTTTTAGCGCCATGCCGATGCGGATTGGCCCGGGGAAATATGCCCATTCAAGGCTATGTGGGTATGGCGTGTCAAATCCGGTGACACGCTCAACAGGTGCTTCAAGGTGATAGAAACAGCGTTCTTGAACCAATGCAGCGATCTCAGCACCGAAACCGCTCGTGCGGGTTGCTTCATGGATCACCATACAGCGGCCGGTTTTCTTCACCGATTCCTCAATCGTATCGATATCCAGCGGCAACAGTGTGCGCAGGTCAATAATCTCGGCATCAATGCCGACCTCGGCAACAACCGCCTTCGCCACATGCACCATGGTTCCATAGGCCAGTATAGTCAGCGCCTCGCCTTCGCGCACGACATTGGCTTTGCCCAGATCAATCCGGTAATATTCTTCCGGAACATCGCTGCCATCATGTTTTGACCATGGCTCAACCGGCCGGTCATAATATCCGGAGAATGGACCGTTGTAGATGCGCTTGGGTTCGAAAAACACGACAGGATCATTATCCTCAATCGAAGCTATCAAAAGCCCCTTCGCATCATAAGGCGTCGAAGGAATAACCGTCTTGATCCCGCAAATATGGGTGAACATGCTCTCGGGTGATTGGCTATGTGTCTGCCCGCCAAAAATACCGCCGCCAAAGGGAGAGCGCACGGTCATCGGGCAAATATAGTCGCCTGCTGACCGATATCGAATACGTGCCGCCTCGCTGACAAGTTGATCCAGGCCGGGATAAATATAGTCGGCAAACTGGATCTCGGGCACAGGGCGTAGTCCGTATGCCGACATACCAACGCCCACGCCGATAATACCGCATTCGCTAATCGGTGTATCGAACACACGCGTCTTGCCATGCTTTTCCTGCAAGCCCGCAGTGGCGCGGAAAACGCCGCCGAAATATCCAACATCTTCGCCGAGGATAACGGTCGATTGATCGCGTTCGAGCATGATATCAAGGGCGCTGTTAATCGCCTCAATCATATTCATATTTTTGGTTGCTTCTTTGGTTTGCGTATCGGCCATCATTTCGGCTCCCAATCAGGACCAAATTTGCTGCGCTGCTCCGTCACCATTTGTTCGGACTGTTCCTTCAGATGCCAGGGCAGGTCTTCAAACACGTCGGTAAACATAGTTTCAAACGGCTGATGCAGACCATGGCCAAGGACGCCCTTCTCTTCTGCCTTTTTCTGCTCCGCCTTCACCTGTGCCAGCAATTCTTCGGCTTGCGCTATGTGACGTTCATCATCCCATTCGCCCAAACCAATCAAATGCGCTTTCAATCGCTCGACCGGATCGCCCATAGGCCATTTCGCATATTCTTCTGCAGCGCGATAAGCCTCAGGATCATCTGACGTCGAATGGCCCTCTGCGCGATAGGTGAAATATTCGATCAGAGTTGGGCCGTTATTGGTGCGTGCACGATCGGCTGCCCAGCGCATTGCAGCATAGACCGCAAGCGGATCATTGCCGTCCACGCGCAATCCGGCGACGCCATAGCCAACGGCACGCGCGGCAAAGGTTGTTCGCTCGCCACCAGCAAAGCCGGAGAACGAGCTGATTGCCCATTGGTTGTTCACCACCTGCATGATCACCGGCGCATTATACACGGCGGCGAAAGTCATCGCGCTATGGAAGTCGCCCTCTGCGGTACTGCCCTCCCCGCACCAAACGGCGGCAATGCGGCTATCACCCTTTGAAGCAGATGCCATCGCCCAGCCAACTGCCTGAGGATATTGCGTCGTTAGGTTGCCCGAAATACTGAAAAACCCATAATCCGGCGCCGAATACATAATCGGTAATTGGCGGCCCAACAGGTGATCCCCGCGGTTGGAATAAATCTGGTTCATCATCTCAACCAGCGGGTATCCACGCGTGACCAATATGCCCTGCTGCCGATAACTTGGGAAACACATGTCGTCGCGCGATAGGGCCATGGTTGTGGCAACCGAGGTCGCTTCTTCACCCGTCGATTTCATGTAAAAGCTGGTTTTGCCTTGCCGCTGCGCGCGGAACATCCGGTCATCAAATGCGCGAAGCATCATCATATGCCGAAGCATTTCGCGGAGCTGATCCGGCGTCAGACCGGGATTCCAGCTCCCGGTCGCCTTGCCATCATCATCAAGCACGCGCACCAAGCCAAAGGCCAATTCGCGCAAATCTTCCGGCTTGGTCGCTTCATCGGGCCGAGCGATCTGATCAACATCGGGCACAACAATATTGCTGAAATCCGCCTCATCGCCGGGACGAACGGCAGGCTCAGGAATATGCAGCTTTAAAACCGGCATATTGGGCTTATCTGGTTTCGCCATAACTCTCTCTCCAACGGCCCACACCGCATAGCAGAACAGCTAATACGACTCGAGCAGAATATTGCGATTGATTGTTATATTATTTCAATTCTTGCATTAGGTCAATATCGCTGACCTAACTTGCTAAACTGCCACTGGTGCCGGGATATGCTTTTGTGGAGCATAGTCGCGCACTTCAAAATCCTCGATTGCATAGTCAAATATGCTTTTGGGCTTTTGAAGAAGGTGCAATGTCGGCGCGCCTGCCGGCTCTCTTGAAAGCTGTCCTTCCACCAGTTCAGCGTGATTAAGGTAAAGATGCACATCGCCGCCCTGCCAGACGATATCCCCGGCTTCCAAACCCGTTTGATCCGCCAACATGCGGGTCAATAGCGCCAAAGAAAAAATATTGAACGCAAAACCGAGGCCCAGATCACAGCTGCGTTGAAACAGCAGGCCTGACAGTTTTCCGTCAGCCACCTGAAACTGGTACGTCTTATGACATGGCGGCAGCGCCATCTTGTCCAGTTCGGCCACGTTCCAGCCTTCAAAAATATGCCGCCGCGACGACGGATTTTCCTTCAGACTCTCAACCAACAATGCAATCTGGTTTACGCCTTTATTGCGCTTTCGAAAAAGCCCTTCACCTGCATCCTCATATACAGGCCAATCGACCCATTGCTTGCCGTAAACCGGGCCGAGATCGCCCCATTTGTCAGCAAAATCCGCATCGTCAACGATCCGTTTTTCAAACTCGTCTTGAGAGAGTTTATCACCAGTTTCTTTCCGATAGTGATCTAGGGGCCAATCGGTCCAGATACGGACTTTTTGTTCGAGCAGCGGCCGAATATTGGTTTCGCCGCTCAAAAACCATAGCATTTCCCGCGCCGCTGTTTTCCAGAATACACGCTTGGTTGTCAGCAACGGCACTGCACCGCCCGCCAAGTTAAATCGCATCTGCGCGCCGAACAGGCATTTTGTCCCCACACCCGTACGATCGCGTTGGACAGTTCCTTCTGTCCAGATGCGCCGCATCAGGTCCAGATATTGTTGCTCATAATGTGGCTGTGTTCCCATATTTTTGGCTTAGGCAGCGCTATCGATTCTGGCAATATCAGAGCCAGCGAAATATAAATTTGTGGATTGGTTCACTTTGGCCCAATTTGCACATTGGTTTCGGGCAAGTCGGAGGCCAGCATCCGATAGTAAGTTATTTCATTGCAAAATAGCTATTTAGCGCTGGGCCGGTGCAATGTGAAATTCGAATATCGGCAATGTTGATCAACCAAAAAGAACAGTGCCAATCGTCCCGGCCGAATTGACCAACGGCTTGTTAACCATTCCTTGACGCGGAAGCCCTAGTGCCACGCCATGCATGCGCGCATTTTAATAGTCGACGATCGTTCAACAAATCTGCGGATATATTCGCAATTTGTTTCGATGATGGGTCCCGAATATTCGGCAGTGTGTTTTCACAGTGCCGTGGACGCGCTGGCTTGGTTAGAGAATGAAGCCGCTGATTTGCTAATTGTTGATTACAGAATGCCGGAAATGAACGGCGCAGAATTTATCAGCCGAGTAAGAGCAAAAACTACCGGCATCCAAATACCTGCTATCATGATTACGGCGCGTCAGGACCGGGAATGCCGGATCACGGCGCTGGATGCAGGCGCAACTGATTTTCTGCAAAGCCCTGTGTCAGACACCGAGTTTCGCGAACGTGCGATGCTTCTCCTCGGCCAACACACCAAAAAAATTGAACTGAGTAAACACAGCACCAACAGCCGCAAAACTACGCTCGTTGAATCAGAAAGCGATCATTTGGGTAGCGCGAAATCGATGCTCGAACAGATCATTGACACATCCCCGATCCTGCTCAACGCAACTGACCGAGACGGGAAAATTCTGTTTCTCAACTCCTATCAATCCGCTCTTATGGGGCAAGAGCCCGATAAGCTTGTAGGGAAATCTCTATACAGCATACTCGCTCCGGACCTCGCCCAGCGCGAAGCAGAGCGCAATGCAGAGATAATCGAGCATGGCAGCGACCTTTCAAATTTTGAAGAGCATTATGTCACTGATGGTATTGAGCTCACCTTTCACTGCAACAAAGCTCCTCTTACCAATATTGATGGTCAAACGATCGGTGTTTTGACGACTGGCATCGATATTACAGCTCGCAAATTTGCGGAAGAACACCGCACGCATCTTGCGCTGCATGATATGCTGACAGGATTGCCAAATCGTACCCTTCTGTCTGAACGGATGGGCGCCGAGATTGAAAAGTGCAAAGCGCAAAATACGGACTCTGCCTTGCTTCTATTGGATTTGGACAGATTCAAAATCATCAACGATACGCGCGGTCATCAGGTTGGTGATCGCCTATTGCGCCAAGTTGCAGAGCGCATCAACGGCAATATGCGCCCCGGAGATTTTGCGGCAAGAATTGGCGGAGACGAATTTGCTGTAATTCTATCAAGCGTAGATGGGCCGCAAGAGATCATAGATCACTGCCAGTCGCTTCTTGCAGAAATTGGGCGACGTTACACTATCGACGGTATTGATCAGGTTATTGGTTGCAGCATCGGTATTGCCCTGATCCCAACCGACAGCGATGATGCCGATGAAATTCTTAGGTTAGCTGATTTGGCAATGTATGAAGCAAAATCCCAAGGCAGAAATTGCCATCGCTTCTTTTCACCAAAATTAAACCAGATCGCGCAATCGAATGCGGAATTGGAACATGATCTACGGATCGCGTTAGAAAATAACGAATTCTGCTTGGAATATCAGCCGCTCGTAAACACGCGTTCGAACACAATATCCGGCCTCGAGGCCCTGCTCCGCTGGGATCATCCTAAAAAAGGGCGGTTAATGCCGTTAGATTTTTTGCGGGTAGCAAATGATTCTGGACTTATAGACCAGATAGGAAGCCAGGTCATTGAACTGGCATGCCGTCAGATTGCCGAACTGCATGAGATTGGAATTGAAATCCCCGGCATTGCGGTCAACGTTTCCCCAAGACAATTCCATGCGATGGGAATGAGCGATGAGATTTTGCGGAATATTTCGAAATATGGTGTTCAGCCCGGCAAGCTAGCCATCGAGATCACGGAAGAGCTTTTGCTCGACCAAAATCAGAATATAAATAACGAGCTTGATTTGCTCCGCCGAAATGGCGTTGGTATTTCCATTGATGATTTTGGAACAGGCTACTCGTCGCTTCAATATTTGCGAGATTTGCCGGCAACGAAGCTAAAAATCGACCAGACTTTTGTCGCCAGAATAGAACATTCTGCTGCCGACCGCGCTATTATCTCAACAATCTCTCACTTGGCGCATGCCTTGGAAATGAGCGTCGTTGCCGAGGGCGTGGAAACGGAAGCCCAATATTCGCTGCTCAGCGCATCCGGCTGCGACGAAGTTCAAGGCTATTATTTGGGCCGCCCGCTGGCCGCTGATCGCCTGCCAGTCATATTTGGCAATGGCGCCGCCGAATTTAAGGCGGCATTCAAATGATGAAGCGCCTCGCCGTTAGATATCGCTCGCTGAACGGCGAACAGGATGTTTTCTTCAACCGCTATGTCGTGGCACCGTTGGTATGCATAATCTGCCTTTTTGTTACCGGCGATTATTTCGTCCCATCGGCATTTGCGGCCTATTTTCTGGTAAACTGCGTTCTGCACTTTATCCAGCATAAAAACTATCTAGGGCAACCCGTTCGGCTAGTTTTAAATATATTGATCGATGCCAGCATGGCGGGGATATTGATGATCCATGACCCGGCAAATCTTGCGGCCATGTATCCTATGTTTCTCTGGGCCTCGCTTGGCTTCGGGTTTCGCTTTGGCCTGAAGTGGCTTTTCATCTCCGCATTCTCGAATACCGCCACCTTCCTATATGTGATAGCGACGACCGCATATTGGCAACAAAACCTGGTGCTTGGTTACAGCCTAGCCATCGGGTTGTTGGTTATACCGGCCTATTGTTCAAAATTGATCCGCAAGCTTTCAGATGCGAAAGAGCAGGCTGAGATAGCCAACAAGGCAAAAAGCTATTTTCTCGCAAGCGTTAGCCATGAATTGCGCACGCCGCTCAATGCCATCATCGGCTATGGCAACCACCTCAAAAACGAAAAACTACCTTCCCATCAACATGATATGGTTGACGCCAGCGTCCTTGCCGGCGAACATTTGCTATATCTAATCGATCAACTGATGCAGATTTCGAAATCCGATGTCGGTCCGACGGTAGAGACCGCAAAGAGCGATTTTGTTCCAACCGAGTTATTGACCGAAGTTAGAGGGATTATGAAAGTCAGGGCTGAAGAAAAACAGCTCTCGCTTCAAGTTCAAGCAGCGCCACTATCGGATAGATTGATCAATGGCCCTGCGGAAACGGTTCGAAACCTGCTGATAAACCTGGTGTCAAATGCGATCAAATTCACAGAATCCGGGAGCGTATCGATTAGCCTCTCTCTCTGCGACGAGGATGAAAATACAAATTTGAACATTTTGGTCGCCGATACCGGGATCGGAATTGCGGAAGACGCGCTCGATAGGATTTTTCAGCCCTTCCAGCAGGCCGATGAAACGGTATCCAGCCGGTTCGGTGGAACCGGACTGGGGCTTGCGATCTGCAAACAACTTGTTGAACAGGTGGGCGGAAGCATAAGTGTTGAAAGCGTGGTGGGCAAAGGTAGCTGCTTTCACGTCCAAATCCCGATTGAAACGGCGCAGGCTTTTGAAGCGAAGGATGAAGTAGCGTTACCAACCGAGGCCATCAAAATTATATCACTAGGTGACTTTTCATCCGAAATGCTTGCGAACGCCCAATCTGCCGATAATTTCAGCATTTATCACGTCAAATGCCACAGCCCCGAAGACCTTCAAAATGCTGTCGCAAATTGCGAGCTTGGTCAGTTCCATGTCGCACTTGTTGATCAACGACTGGCAAATTCAATTGGACCAGAAAACGGCGTTTGGTCATTATTTTCCGAACAAAAAGTCGCGCCTGTTCTTGTGCAACATGACAGTGAAATCGACATTGAGGATGTCTCGCTACGTGCAGCTTTTGCCAGCGTCATTCCGGCCACGCCTGATTTTAATTCTCTTCGTAGCGCAATTCGTATCGGTTGTTCATTCGCCAATAATCTTTCAGCAGCATCAACTGAACAAGCTGAAGAGAAGAATTTTGTGGCGAGACATATCCTCGTTGCCGACGACAACAGAACCAATCGTAATATTCTTGCGACGATCCTTGAAGCTGCCGGACATGAAGTAAAAATGGTGACCGATGGCGATGAAGCCCTTGATGCGTTGGAAGAGGAACAGTTTGATATCCTCCTACTTGATGTCAACATGCCGCGATTGAATGGTATCGACACATGCAAAATGTGGCGCCAGATAGAAGGCAATAAAGGCCACCTGCCAATTATCGGCGTAACAGCAGATGCAACCGACGAAACCCAAGAAAAATGCATTGATGCCGGCATGGACAATCGCATTACCAAACCTATCAATGCGGCTGCATTACTGCAGCTTATCGATGACAAGTGCGGCGGCACTGCAAGCGAGAGCACCGAAACAACGCCCGCTTATGATCCGTTGGAAAAAGTAACTTCGATCAAACCCATCAGCGCCGTCAACCAACCGAGCATCAATCCGGAGCAAATCGAATATTTACGGTCGATTGGTAGCGGGAATTTCGTTGGCGAAATGATTAGCGGCTTTTTCGAAGATATCGCTGAAACACAACCGCAATTTGTTAAGGCGGGTCAGGAAGGCGATGTAGCTCAATTCCGGTTCTGCGCACATGCATTTAAAAGCTCAGCGAATAATATAGGCGCGGCACGTCTGGCGAATATTTGCGGCGAATTGGAAGCCATTTCCGAGGCCGATTTTGCCGAAAACTATCGTGACTATTTGGAAAAAGTTGAAGATGAACTGGGATGCGCAAAAGCCGAGCTTGAAACACTCGCAGCAGAACAATTGAGCAAGGCGAGCTAGCTCACGACCTCTCACGGTTCGCTAGCCCCCGGGCGATACAACTTTCATTTTTCGCGCCAACCTGCGTTCTTGTGCATCCGCCAGTCGCTCCATTTTTCGCACATCCAAATCTGACAGCGTCATGGCAGTTTCAGCCCAAATCGTGGTGATGTCTATCAATTCCTGCAACCGCACTGGTTCGGAAATCCGCCTTGCACGGTAGATGGCACGCTCGGCTTCAAACCGTTTGGCATTTTTCGCACAATAATCGACAATGGCTTGTTCGCCTTTTCCATCATCCACTAGAATATCTACGATGCCCATCTCGTGAAGCTCTTCTGCAGAATATATTTTCCCTTCCAGAATAAGCTTTTCTGTCATCGGCTTGGAAATACGGCGCGATAGGAAACTATATGCCCCCATCCCCGGAAAAAGATTAAACATGATCTCTGGCAAGCCCATCCGCGCGCTTCGTTCTGCAACGATTATGTCAAACGCAAGTGCATGTTCAAAACCGCCGCCAAGTGCATCGCCCTGCACCAATGCCATTGTGATGATCGGCGCATCAAAAGCCTGAGAGTTGGCATATTGCATGCGCACACAGGTTTCCGCGTATTTTTGCATCGCCGCCAAATCCCGATTGCGAATACATTCGGCAAAATGCCTCAAATCACCGCCAAGGTTGTAAACGCCTGGTGTTTTTGAACCACACACAAAATAACGCAGGTCTCCTGGCCCGCCATTGGCAGGAAGTGCATAATTATAGCGGATCCAATCCTGAACCTCCTGAACTTCCGCGCCAAGACTATAGGTATAGCTGGGTCGCCCGCGCTGATTCATGAAGCACCAGAGGATTTTGTCCTGGATATCATGGCGCACAGTCAGCTCGTCAAATTCCCGATCGGAAATCGACTTTGGCAAATGCCGGCCTGAATCATTTACAGGCAAATTTTGTGTTGCGCGATCAGTCGCGCTGGAGTGGAAAACCATATTTCCCCCAATAAGAGTTATCGTTCCGGCCACCCCAACCAGACCGCCCTTTTAGCACGTTTTGCAATTAAACAAGGTAAAAAAATGGTTAACGTCAGAATTGATCTGAAATTCACACAAATCAGCCGCTCCACACCGCTCGGTTGACCATTTTTTCGCAATTAAGGTTAACAAACAAAGCTTTCCGAGCAAAATGCTGGCGATCAAAATCGCATATTCGATCGGCTGCGTTACCGAAATGTTTAAACTATTCAGCGATAACACTTTGAAAACTTGTTTCGGCTGCACGCCTTATTGCTCTTTTTGGCAAATTGCGTGGTTCGCCATTGCGTAAGGAATTCTAAGATGTCTCTGCAAGAAAAACCTGATATTTGTGTGATCGGATTGGGCTATATTGGTTTACCGACAGCGGCAATCATCGCCCGGTCGGGCTCAAAGGTGCTCGGCGTCGATGTGAACCCGGCTGTTGTCGAGACAATCGCCGCGGGCAAAATCCATATCGAAGAGGTGGATTTAGATGGACTTGTGAAAGGCGTAGTGTCGCGCGGAAATTTGCGCACTTCGCTCCAGTTAGAGCCTTCAGACGTCTTTGTGATCGCCGTTCCAACGCCTTTTACAGAAGGTCATGTGCCAGACATAAGCTATGTTTTGGAGGCTACAACCAACGTGGCCGCATGCCTTAAGCCTGGTGACATTATTGTACTTGAATCAACATCACCGGTTGGCACTACGGAAAAAATGCGGGATTTGATTTCAAAATTGCGCCCGGATTTGAAAGTACCCGGCCTTACCAGCGAAATACCCGATATCGCCATCGCCTATTGCCCCGAACGCGTTCTTCCGGGGAAAATTTTGGAAGAGCTTATAAATAACGATCGTTCAATTGGCGGTATAACACCGCGTTGCGCGCGAAAGGCCCTGACCTTCTATAAAGGTTTTGTGCGCGGTGAATGCGTTACCACCGATGCGCGTTCGGCGGAAATGACAAAGCTTGTTGAAAATGCCTACCGCGATCTGAACATTGCTTTTGCAAATGAACTGTCGGTCATTGCCGACAAGATGGAATTGGATGTTTGGGAAGTCATCAAACTTGCGAACCGCCATCCGCGCGTTAATATTTTGCAGCCTGGGCCAGGCGTAGGCGGCCACTGCATTGCCGTTGATCCGTGGTTTATCATTCATAGTGCAAAGGATGAGGCAAAGCTTATCAAGACGGCACGAGATGTGAATGATGGCAAAGTTGACTATGTATCCAAAAAATCCGCCGAGCTGATTGCAAAACATCCGACGAAACGCGTCGCGTGTATGGGCCTAGCGTTTAAAGCAAATATTGATGATTTCCGCGAGAGCCCGGCCAAAAAGGTCGCGCTTGATCTAGCGCAAGAATTTGGCGCGCAGATAGATATCGTTGAACCATTTGCCGCCGAGCTGCCTGAAGAATTTTCCTCAACAGGAGCGAAATTGATCGATTTGGATGACGCGATTGAAAATTGCGAAATTTTCATCAATCTGGTTGATCACGATGTCTTTAAATCCATCCCCCTTGCCGAAAGAGCGCAAAAGATGGTTTATGACACCAGAGGCATTTGGCCTGATCAACCTAGATACGAAGATCAAGCGCTAGATCTAAAACTGGCTAGCTAGGTCTTCAATTTTGGTTTCCTTTGGTAAACCAACCAATAGACCCGATAGGAATTGGCTTAATGTTCAAAACATCTGTGATCTTCGGCACACGTCCGGAAGCTATCAAGCTCTTTCCGGTTGTGAATGCCCTAAAGGCAACCGACGGCATTGATTGTAACGTTCTGGTATCCGCCCAGCACCGTGAAATGCTGGACCAAGTTCTGGAGGTTGGCGGAATCACGCCCGACCATGATCTTAACGTCATGCAACCCGGCCAATCGCTCGATGCACTGACCGCAAGGCTGCTTGAAGGCATCGGCAGCGTATTGGATGAGGAAAAACCGGACCGCGTCGTTGTGCAGGGCGACACTGCTACGGCTATGGTGGCCGCGCTTGCGGCTTACTACCGCAAAATTCCCGTCAGCCATGTCGAGGCTGGCCTGCGTAGTTACAATATCTATCACCCATGGCCCGAAGAGGTGAACCGCAAAATCATCGGCACAATAGCCAACCAGCATTTCGCCCCGACCGATGTGTCTGCAGGCGCGCTAAAAGCGGAAGCCGTGCCAGAAGACCAGGTTTATATCACAGGCAACACCGTTATCGACGCGCTTCATTGGGTGTCGGGCAAGATAGAAAATGATCCCTCACTCGCCTCGGGACTTTCCGAATTGGAAAAACGATTTCAAGGAAAGAAAATCATCGGGATCACCACCCATCGCCGTGAAAATTTTGGCGACGGCATGGACAATATTGCTTCAGCCATCGGCGAAATCGCAAAGCGCGACGATATTGCCTGTATCTTTCCCGTCCACCTCAACCCAAACGTTCGGGCGGTAATGAATGAGAAGCTGGGAAATCTCGACAATGTCGCGATGATCGAACCGCTTGATTATCCGCATTTTGCGCGATTGCTTGGCATCTGCCACCTGATGCTGACCGATAGCGGCGGCGTTCAGGAGGAAGCCCCTGCCCTTGGCAAGCCGGTACTCGTTATGCGCGAAACGACGGAGCGTCCGGAAGGCGTAACCGCCGGTACGGCGAAGCTAATTGGTACAGATAAAGATCGCATTGTCGCGGAAGTTTCGACATTGCTAGACGATGATGATGCTTACACCGCAATGGCCCGAGCGCATAATCCGTTTGGCGACGGCAATTCCAGCCTGCGGATCGCAGAAATCATTGCCAAAGGTTTTGTTTAGATCGTGAAGCCACGGCGCTGGTTCATGGCGCATCCGTGGAAATAAAAACAAAATATCCCAGATTTTGGAAGACAATTTATGGGGCTATGTCCTAGAGTTGCTGATCAAACTGAGGAGATACCGCATGGATTTGACCGACAAAACCGTCGTTGTAACAGGCGCCGCGAGCGGCATTGGCGCGGAACTCGCGCGCCGTTTCCATGCCGAGGGCGCGAGCCATGTTATTTGCGCCGACCTGAATGAAGAAGGCGCGAAGGCAACCGCAGCCGAAGTCGGCGGGACCGCATTCACAGCCAATGTGGCCAACGAAGATGATATCAAAACTCTGATCGATACAGTCGAGGCCGATATTGGTCCTATTGATCTTTTTTGCTCCAATGCAGGTATCGGCATTGGTGGCGGCGCGGAAGCCAGCAATGACGGCTGGCAGAGCATCTGGGAAATTAACGTCATGGCACATGTTTGGGCTGCGCGTCATTTAATCCCCCTAATGACCGCCCGTGGCGGCGGCTATCTGCTTAACACAGCTTCTGCTGCTGGATTGCTCTCCCAAATTGGATCTGCGCCTTATGCTGTGACCAAACATGCCGCTGTCGGCTTTGCCGAATGGATCGCGCTCACCCACGGTGATGATGGAATTAAAGTTTCTGTGCTCTGCCCACAGGCCGTGCGAACAGCAATGACCGCTGACAATCAAGATGGCGTCGCGAGCATCGATGGTATGATGGAGCCAGTCGAGCTGGCGGATGCAGTCGTAAAAGGCTTGGACGAAGAATCCTTCCTCATTCTGCCACATCCAGAAGTGTTGAAATATATGCGCAACAAGACCGATGACTATGATCGTTGGATTGGCGGCATGCAAAAGCTTAACAGGCAGTTTCGCGGTTAGACGGAAAGAGGAATGGTGCCGCTTAGCAGACTCGAACTGCTGACCCCATCATTACGAATGATGTGCTCTACCAACTGAGCTAAAGCGGCTTTCTAACTCGCAGAAAAGGCGCATAGCCAAGCAATGTTACCAAGGCAAGTTCTTAGCTGGCAAGGAGGCAAAAAAGCAAAGCTCGGCGCCAAGATTATCCTTGTTATCGCCCCTGAATTGTTGGAATGAAGCTTGGCAATTAGATGTTGGTTCGACCATATTCGATGATTATCTCCAAGAAGTATTAGATGGCCAAAAATTGATCGCAGGATTTGCTGCCCGATGGCACACTATCACGATTTCCATTAGTCGAATTCACAAATGCGCGTGATCATGCCTGTGACACAGCTGGCGAAGCGCTGTCATCCTGAACAAACTAGATAGGATATCTCAGTAGCAATTTGGTTAACGCAACGATCAGCTTACGAGACGCGTGGATTATAATCCACGCTTGCCATTCCTAGCAATACGAACCCACAATGTAAAAGATTCTTCAAGTTTTACACCACAACAATTTTAAACTAGATGGCCGCTCCAAACTTATACGGAAATGCCGTTGCCAACCACCGATTGGGCCGCTATCGAAACGATCAATCGCCTTACTCCAAAGAAGTATGGAGCCAAATTCCTCTAGGTAGCAAACATCTCTCAATGACTCATGACACCAAAAGTAGGCGCGAGTGGCTCCGTGCCAAATTAACCGGGAGAGACGCGCGCTTTTATGGTTATACCGCATTTCTGACGCTGGTGTTTTTCACTGGTGGTAGTTCGCGCGATGATGTACAGTCGCTAATTATTCTGCGCCCTTTGGCGATATTGTTTGGAGCGTATGCTTTAACTAGTATGCAGTGGGGGGCGTGGAAGGGCCGGATTTTTCCACTGTGTATTGCCATTGCGCTGTTTGGTTTGATGGTTCTACAGCTGATCCCGCTTCCGCCCAAAATCTGGACTTCACTCCCAGGACGGCAGATTTTTGCAGATATCGCTGAACTATCAGGAATCGAACAGCCTTGGCGGCCATTAACACTTTCACCATCCCGTACTTTGAATAGTCTTTTCTCGCTCGGCATCCCAATTTCAGGCATTATGCTCTACCTCAATCTTGATGAGCAGCACCGAAAAAAAGCGATAGAAGTTATTATCGCTTTAGCCGGGATCAGCGTTCTATGGGCCGCGTTTCAGCTTACAGGGTCTGCGCGTAGTCCTCTCTATTTATATGATATAACCAATAACGGGGCCGCGGTTGGTTTGTTTGCAAATCGCAATCACCAAGCGATGCTGCTAGCAACAACAATAGTTGTGCTTAGCTGGTATGGAGCCTCCCATGCCGGAGCAGCGAGGATGGCCGCATTGAAATTTTATAGCAGCATTGCTGCGATTTTCGTTATTGTACCGCTAATTTTCATTACAGGGTCGCGAGCAGGCTTAATCCTCACGACCCTCGCGCTCGTTGCCGCAATGCTATTGATTTATTTCGGGAGGTATACGATTGAAAGCCATGTTTTCAATGGTGGTACTCGGGCCAAGAAACGATGGTTCGTATCTCGGCAGGCTATATTGTGTACTACCATCGCTCTGGCCGTAACGATGGCGGTGTTGTCTATCTATTTTTCTCGGTCGCTGGCCTTTGATCGACTTTTGGAGGACGGAGACGTTGGCGGGTTACGCGGCCAGCTCGTCCCAATAATTTCAAAAATGGCGAGCGATTACTTTCCGTGGGGAAGCGGGTTCGGAAGTTTTGAATATGTTTACCGAATATATGAGCCTCACGAGCTTCTGAATCCAACATATTTGAATCAGGCACACAACGACTGGATTCAATTTTCAATCGAAGGCGGCTTACCCGCCATTGTAATCGTCATGGCCGCCGCTATTTGGTCCACCACACAATTTCTTATGCTTGCAAAAAACTGGCCTCATTCTCGCTATACGAAATATACGGTCATGATGTCCGCAATGGTCATGATGATACTTATTGCTGGAAGTGTCGGGGATTACCCACTACGAGTGCCATCGCTAATTACGGTATTTGCCATCATGGCTTGCATATTTCGGGACAACCTGCTGGATGTTCAGCGAAGCGCAATTGAAGAGAAAAATGGCGTCGAATAAAGCTTGTTGTGCCGTTGGTCCGATTATCAGCGGTTTACGCCTTAAATAGTTTCGTATAACGAAATTTAAAATTTACGGAAATTTTCGATAATGATGAAATGCCTGCCTATTTTTTTCTCAGCTCTGCTTCTGCCTGGCTGCGCTGGACAAAAGGCTCTTGGCGGCAGTCCC
>CAKZNA010000301.1 GCA_937129355.1 uncultured Sphingomonadales bacterium
AATATTTCTCCGGCAACCCTCGCTTCACCGTGCTGCACACGGGACATGGCTAGCTTGCCCAAAGACATGAGCGACGAAGAACCATTTTCGATAAGCTCCGCTTTGGCGCGGCGCATGTTGAGCGAATTGAGATGGCGATAAGCAACCGCCTGCGCGACCTTTTGTCGCAATACCGGATCATCCAGCTTGTCGTGACGCCGGGCCAGGTCGATCAAAGGATGAACCTTGCTCTTCCCTTTACCCTGCCGCTCGGTTGCGCCTTCGCCCATGATCAAACGCTCGTATGCAAGTGCGGTTTGCAAGACTTTCCAACCAGCATTTAATTCGCCAACGATATAGCGCGCAGGAACCCGCGCTTCGGTTATGAAAATCTCGTTGAAATCGCTTTCGCCGGTAATCTGGTTGATCGGGCGAATTTCAACGCCATCCTGCTTCATTGGGAAAATGAAAAAGGTGATACCGCCATGTTTGGGAACGTCCCAATCGGTGCGTGCGATCAACATGCCATAGGTCGAATTTTTCGCGTTGGTGGTCCAGACTTTCTGACCCGTGATGATATATTCACCGCCATCTTCGCCCGGCGCCCATTCCGCTTTACAGCGCACACCGGCAAGGTCGGATCCTGCATTGGGCTCGGAATATAGCAGGCAGCTGACATCGCCCGTTAGCATGCCGCGAAGCAGCTCTTTTTTCAGAGCCGAGCTGCCCATCCGGTAGACGGTAACCGCGCCAAGATTGAAACGATCTTGCGAGCGGCCGACAACTTTGCGGGTCCGCAATATCCGGTCGATGATCCGCGCTTGTTTCGGGCCATAACCACGACCGAAACATTCGGGACTCCATGTTGGAACCGAATAACCGGCATCCACCAGCTTGCCGAGCCAGCTTTTTGAATCGAGCTTGTCGGTCCCCTTTTCGCAGCGTTTCTCGCTATCCCAATTCGCGTCGAGCCAAGCTTCGATTTCGGCTTGCAATTCGGTGTCGGAAATTTTCACCTTCTCGGTCATTATGCTGCCTCCAACTGGGAAAGATAATTTTCTCGGTTCTGATCCGACGATCCAAACAGCCAAAGCCCCGTGCGGGCCCGGCGCCAATAGAGATGTGCCGGATGTTCCCATGTATAGGCAATGCCGCCGTGCAGCTGGATCGCCTGAAAAGTGACATCGCGGTAGGCATCGGCGCAGGCAAAGGCGGCGAGGCTGATGAGCGTTTGCGCATCGTCTTTACCACCCGCTTGCATTTCAGCAGCCGTGCGGGCAGCGGAGGTAGCCGATTCCACTTCGATTAACATATCGGCGGCAATATGTTTCAGCGATTGATAACCGCCAATTTGACGGCCAAATTGATGCCGTGTGCGAAGATATTCGACCGTAATGTCGAATATCCGCTTGGTCCCGCCAGCATGTTCACCGGCGAGTGCTATGCGCACCAAATCCATCGCTTGCTTAATTGAGAACTGATCCGCACCGGCCAGAATTTCGGCTTTCGCGCTATCGAATGCTATCTTGGACAGATGTAGGGAGGGGTCGTTGGTTTTCAGCCGCTCAATAGTGATCCCATTGGCGTCGGGAGACGTCAGGAAGGCCTGAATGTCATTTCCGTTCTTGGCGAAAACCAGAATTTTATCCGCGCCCTCTGCATGTAGGACAAATGATGCGCTGCCATCGAGTTTCCAACCATCGCCGTCTTGGTTGGCCTGAACCGAAATATCTTGGGGCGTCCAAAGCCCTTTGTCGCCGGTCGCGGCAACAGCAATTATGCAGTCGCCCGATACAATACCGGTCAGCAATCCGCTCTTTTGGTCTTCGTCATTTGCCGCCGAAATTACGCTGGCGGCAATGACGCTGGTTGATAGGAAGGGGCTGCACAACAAATGCGCGCCAGCTTCCTCCATCAAATCTTCAAGTATGACGGCATCACCGCCAATTCCGCCATATGCGGGATCGATCAGCAGGCCAAGCAAGCCCATTTCCGCCATGCCTTTCCAAAGTTGCAAATCGTATCCGCGCGGCGTGACCATTGCTTTGCGAACATCCGCCTCCCCTGCTTTTTCGGATAATAGGCGTCCGAAGCCGTCTCTGATTGCGGCGCGTTCTTCGGTCGAAATTTGGTTCAACAGCTTGGCTCCTGTGTCTGGATGGTCAAGCTATTGCCTTGGGCGAAGGGCGGATAAAATACCACCCTGAATATGCGGGCCTTGATATCCTATTCAGCTACAGAGCAACCGGCGCACCAACAAAGCGGCACTTTTGGCGGTCACGCCTTGCGGATCATGCGGCGGGGATAGCTCCACAATATCGGCGAGCGGCAGGGCGGTACGACGTTCGTCGCAAAGCGAGATGATCCGTTCAACCAGATGCTCTATGGTAGATAAGGGGACGCCTCTGGCGGCTGGCGCGCTAACCCCGGGGGCTTGGAAATGTGGGAGCACATCGATGTCGATGGTCAGATATACCAGATCGTTCCGATCGATAAGCGCAGCGATTTGTTGTCCGGCAGCATTCCTGTCCGCGATTAATGCGTGGTCGGTTACGATACCGACATTCCATTCTTCTGCGCGCGCCATCAATGCTTGCGTGTTCGATTCCTCGGCCACGCCAAGGCAAAGGTAGTCGAAGCTGCCGGATGCCAGCGCGCGGATTTGTGCAAAGGGCGTTCCCGAAGACGCGCCGTTTTTTCCGGCTAAACGCAGGTCCAAATGGGCATCGAGATTGATGATACCAATCCGCTTGCCGGGATATTTCTTGGCCAATCCGCTATAGCTGCCAAAGGCGGTTTCGTGGCCGCCGCCCAGCACGATCAAGCGGTCAATATTCGCGGGAGCTTCGGCAATCTGTTTGGCCAGTGCGGCTTGCCCGTCCTCTAGATCATCCCCGGTAACCTCGATATCGCCCAGGTCGGTAAAGCGCGGCTGATTTGCGGGTACGGCCATATTCGTTAAAGCATCGCGAATTGCCGCCGGGCCATCGCGCGCGCCGGGTCTACCCTTGTTACGTTTGACGCCAGCGTCACTGGCAAATCCAATCAATCCGCGCCGCGCATCTTTCCGCTCCAAATGGTGCATGCGCAATGCGGCTGCGCCATCTTCGGGATCGTTGCGGCCGAACCATCTTTCTGCTGGAAGAAAATTCACTGGCATAGCGCGCTAGCCCTTCGGCAAGATACCGGGCAAATCGAGCCCATGTTCTTGCGCGCAATCGATGGCGTCTTGATAACCCGCATCCGCATGGCGCATCACGCCAGTGGCCGGATCATTCCACAACACATTGCCGATGCGGCGGTCCGCATCTTCGGTCCCGTCACAGCAAATCACCATCCCGCTATGCTGCGAAAAGCCCATGCCAACGCCGCCGCCGTGATGCAGGCTGACCCATGTTGCGCCGCTGGCGGTGTTGAGCAGCGCGTTGAGCAGTGGCCAATCCGAAACGGCATCGCTGCCATCCTTCATCGATTCCGTCTCACGGTTGGGCGAAGCAACAGAGCCGCTCTCCAGATGATCGCGGCCAATGACAACGGGCGCGCTTAGCTCTCCGCTGCGCACCATTTCATTGAAGGCGAGGCCGAGCTTGTGGCGCTGCCCCAGGCCCACCCAGCAAATCCGCGCGGGCAGCCCCTGAAACTCGATGCGTTCTCTCGCCATGTCGAGCCAGTTATGCAGATGCGTGTCGTCGGCAATGACTTCCTTCACCTTGGCGTCTGTCTTGTAGATATCTTCCGGATCGCCGGACAGCGCGCACCAGCGGAAAGGACCAACACCGCGGCAGAAAAGCGGACGGATATAGGCAGGCACAAAGCCGGGAAAGGCAAAGGCATTTTCGAGGCCTTCTTCCAGAGCAACCTGCCGGATGTTATTGCCATAATCGACGGTGGGTACGCCCTGGTTCCAATAATCGACCATGGCGGCAACATGCGTTTTCATCGATGCGCGCGCGGCTTTTTCAACCGCCTTGGGATCGCTTTCCTGCTTCGCGCGCCATTCGGCCACGCTCCATCCTACGGGCAGATAGCCATGCAGCGGATCATGCGCGCTGGTCTGGTCGGTGACAATGTCGGGCTTGATTCCGCGCTTTAGAAGGTCGGGCACGATCTCTGCGGCGTTGCCGATAAGTGCTACGGATTTTGCTTCGCCAGCCTTGGTCCAGCGGTCGATCATCGCCAACGCTTCGTCAATGTCATGGGTTTTCTCATCAACATAGCGCGTGCGCAGACGGAAATCAGCGCGGGTTTCGTCGCATTCGATGGCGAGGCAGCATGCACCCGCCATAACGGCGGCAAGCGGCTGCGCTCCGCCCATTCCGCCTAGGCCTGCGGTCAATATCCAGCGGCCCTTTAGGTCGCCATCATAATGCTGGCGGCCTGCCTCGACAAATGTCTCATATGTCCCCTGCACGATGCCTTGCGCGCCGATATAAATCCACGAGCCCGCCGTCATTTGCCCATACATGGCAAGGCCGCGCTTATCGAGTTCGTTGAAATGATCCCAGTTCGCCCAATGCGGCACCAGATTGCTATTGGCGATCAACACGCGCGGCGCATCGGCATGGGTGCGAAATACGCCGACGGGTTTGCCTGATTGCACCAGCAATGTCTGGTCGGCCTCAAGCTGTTTCAGGCTATCGACAATCCCGTCAAACGCCTCCCAATTGCGTGCGGCGCGTCCAATGCCGCCATAGACCACCAGCTCATCAGGATTCTCCGCGACATCGGGATGCAGATTATTCATCAACATTCTGAGCGGCGCTTCGGTTAGCCAGCTTTTGGTGTTGAGCTCGGTTCCTGTCGGCGGATAGACGGCACGGCTATTATGCGAACGATCAAGCATCGGCTTGCTCCTCTATTTCGGGAAATGCATGATTGGTGGCGCCGAGCAATATGCCTTCGCTTGCAAGTGTTGCGGCGGCTTCCAAGTCGGGTGCAAGAAAGCGGTCTTCGGTCAGCGGCATGACGTCCGAATGGAAGCGGGTGTTGACGGCGGCCAGCATAGCGCTGGTTTTTAGGGGGGCACGAAAGCGGATGCCTTCCGCACCGCAGAAAATTTCGATGCCCAAAATTCGGAACAGGTTTTCCGACATTTTCTCAAGCCGCCGCGCGCCATGTGCCGCCATGCTGACATGATCCTCCTGATTAGCACTGGTCGGTGTGGAATCGGTCGAGCAGGGGTTCGCAAGATGCTTATTCTCGCTCATCAATGCCGCGCTCGTGACCTCCGCGATCATCATGCCGCTATTCAGGCCGGGGTCTTCGGCGAGGAATGGTGGAAGGTCAAAGCTAAGCGTTGGATCGACGAGTAATGCAATACGACGCTGCGATATTGCGCCAATTTCTGCCATCGCCAGCGCGATCATATCGGCGGCAAAGGCAACCGGTTCTGCATGGAAATTCCCGCCGGATACGATGCGGTCTTCCGATCTTAGCACCAGCGGATTATCGGTCGCAGCATTGGCTTCACGGCGTAGAGTGATGGCCGCATGGCCCAGCATATCCATCGCCGCCCCGACGACTTGAGGTTGGCATCGCATGCAATATGGGTCTTGCACACGCGGATCATCGTCGCGGTGGGCTTCGCGTATCTCGCTGCCATGCAAGAGGTCGCGCATCGTTTCAGCTGCCGTGATCTGTCCGGGATGGCCGCGCAATTCATGGATTTCAGCGATCAAGGGCGCGGTCGAAGCCATGGCCGCGTCGATGGAAAGCGAGGCGGATAGTAAAGATGTGCAGGCCGCGCGCCATGCATTAAACAGCCCTGCCAGAGCATGGGCGGTCGAAAACTGCGTTCCGTTGATCAGCGCGAGGCCCTCTTTCGGGCCCAAGGTAACCGGTTTCAATCCAGCAGCTTTTAGCGCATCGGCACCGGACATAGTCTTACCGCCAAACTCGGCTTCGCCTTCGCCCATCATGACCGCAGCCATATGGGCCAGCGGCGCGAGGTCACCCGATGCTCCGACCGAACCTTGCGCCGGGACAATTGGCGTCACGTCTTTTGCTAGCATTGCTTCCAAAAGCTGCACAGTTTTAGGCCTGATGCCTGATGCTCCGCGCCCCAGCGATATAAGTTTCAGCACCATCATCAGACGCTTGATCGCGCGCGGCGTGTCGGGTCCAACGCCGGAACAATGTGACAGGATAAGGTTACGTTGCAGCGCCGCAGTATCGTCGGGCGCAATGCGGATAGAGGCCAGTTTGCCAAAGCCGGTATTCACGCCATAAACCGCGTCATCGCCAGTCGCTGCCGCTTCTATTTTCTGTGCAGATGCGGCGATACGATCATGTGCTGCATCGTCGAGTGTTACAGCCAGCTCATCACGCCAGATGCTTTCGAGCGTTTGCAAGCCTACATTACCCGGTGACAAGGTCAGCATTCGGCTCCTCCAAAAATACGTTTATGTAATGGCGCATCACCCATCCGGTAACTTAGTTCCGCCGGATCGGTCACATCCCAAATGGCAAGATCGGCGCGCATGCGCGCCTTTAGCTTTCCGCAATCATTCAGGCCAAGTGCTTTGGCTGCATTCGCGGTAACGCCAGTCAGACATTCCAGCGGCGTCAGGCCAAATAGGTTTGCACCCATATTCATGGCGAGCAACAGCGATGTCATCGGGGCGGAACCGGGATTGCTATCGGTCGCCACTGCCATTGGCACGCCTGCCTCGCGTAGCTTGCCGATAGGTGGCAGCTGCGTTTCTTTCAGCGCATAAAATGCACCGGGCAGAAGAACCGCAACCGTGTCGGCCTTGGCCATGGCCGTAACACCGTCATCGCTCAGATATTCCAGATGGTCTGCGGACAGAGCGCCATATTTCGCAGCCAGCTGTGTTCCGCCGGAATCGGACAATTGCTCGGCATGGATTTTGACGGGTAGGTCGAGCCGCTGCGCCGCTTCAAAAACACGCTCCATTTGCGCCGCCGAAAAACCAACAGTCTCGCAAAAACCGTCAACCGCATCGACCAGACCTTCCGATGCGGCTTCCTCCAATGTCGGCAGGCAGATATCGGTTAAATAATCATCTGCTGTCATATCTTTCGGAAAAGCATGTGCGCCGAGAAATGTTGTGCGCACGCGGACCGGACGATGTTGCTCCAATGCGCGCGCGGTCCGCAGCATGCGAAGTTCGGTATCGCGGTCGAGGCCATAACCGGATTTTATCTCGACTGTCGTAACGCCTTCGGCAATCATGCGATCAATTCGCGCCAGCGCGCCAGACAACAACTGCTCATCACTTGCTGCCCGCGTCGCTTCCACGGTCGAAAATATCCCGCCGCCTGCGCGCATAATCTCTTCATAGCTTGCACCGTTCAGGCGCATTTCGAATTCCTTGGCGCGCGATCCCGCATAGACAAGATGCGTATGGCAATCGATCAGGCCCGGTGTGACAAGGCGGCCATCGAGCGATTTACGAGGCAAACTGGAAAACTGATCGGGCATTTTTTCTGCCGCGCCAGCAAAAGCGATGGCGCCATTTTCAACAGCGATCACGCCTTTTTCCGCATAACCCGATGCGAACGATTCCGTCATCGGAGCAAGCATTGCTTCGGTTAAAAGATAGGCCCCGGCCAAATTCGACTCCATAGACTTTCGGGTGGTGTAACGTGTCTGATCGCCATAGACGCCCTTGATGCGGCGGCCAAGCTTGATTTCATTTGAAACTTTCTTGAGGAAGCTGACTTGAAGGCACTTGGTTGTTTACCCCCTTTTCCAATTCACCTTGCGACCTATAGTGGCGACGTGACTGCTTCCCTTTCTCCGATAATTAACAACTGGTTCGCAGGGCGCGGCTGGACACCGCGCCGGCATCAGATTGAAATGTGTGATGCCGCAGCGAATGGGCAGCACGCATTGCTGGTCGCTGCAACAGGCGCAGGCAAAACGCTCTCAGGGTTTTTGCCGACGTTGAGCGAGTTGATCGCGGAGGCTGACTGCAACGATCTCCACACGCTGTATATCTCGCCGTTAAAGGCGTTGGCCGTCGACGTGCAGCGCAATTTGCTGACACCGATAGAGGAAATGGCACTGCCCATCCGCGTCGAGACGCGCAGCGGGGATACGCCGTCTGACCGTAAGGCAAGGCAGCGTGCGAAGCCGCCACATATATTGCTGACCACGCCGGAATCATTGTCGCTTCTGCTTAGCCATGAAGATAGCTTTGGCATGTTTGCCGGATTGAAGCGCGTGATCATCGATGAGGTGCATGCCTTCGCCAATGGAAAGCGCGGCGATCTGCTCTCGCTTTCGATGGCGCGGCTTCAGGGGATAGCTCCGGATATGCAGCGCGTCGCGCTTTCAGCGACGGTTGCCGATGCCGATAGCTACCGCGCATGGCTGGCACCATTTGGCGATATAGATGCTGTCCGTCTGGTTGAGGGTGAGGCGGCGGCGGAGCCCGACCTTGATATTTTACTCCCAGAAGGGCGCGTTCCGTGGGGTGGTCATGCCGGGACCTATGCGATCCCGCAATTGATGGAGGAAATCGGGAAGAATAAGACAACGCTCATTTTCTGTAACACGCGGTTTTTGGCTGAGTTTACTTTCCAGAAATTATGGGATGCGAATGAGGAAAATCTCCCCATCGGCATCCATCATGGCAGCCTGTCGGTTGAAGCACGCCGCAAGGTGGAAGGCGCCATGGTGCGCGGCGAGTTATGCGCTTTGGTCTGTACGGCCAGCCTCGACCTTGGCGTCGATTGGGGTGACGTTGATTGCGTGATACAGATGGGCGCGCCAAAGGGCTCATCGCGGCTGTTGCAGCGGATAGGCCGTTCCAATCACCGGATGGACGAGCCATCAAAAGCCGTTCTGGTGCCTGGAAACCGTTTTGAATATCTGGAAGCACAGGCGGCCTATGACGCGGTGCAAGAAGGCGTGCGGGACGGCGAGCAATTTCGTGAAGGCGGGCTGGATGTGCTCGCGCAGCATGTGCTGGGCTGTGCCTGCGCTGCGCCGTTTGATGAAGGCGCGATGCTGAAAGAAATTCAATCGGCGCTTCCTTACAGTGCGATCACGGCAGAAACTTTCCAGCGGGTTTTGGAGTTTGTTTCCAACGGCGGATACGCATTGCGCGCTTATGACAAGTTCAAAAAATTGCTGCGAGAGAAAAACGGCACGTGGCGACTGACCCATCCCAAATTCATTGGGCAGCATCGTTTTAACGCTGGCATTATCATTGATGTGCCGATGCTGTCTGTGCGGTTTGGTAATGGGCGCAACTTGGGCAAGGTCGAGGAAAACTTCGCTGCAACGCTCTCACCGGGTGACACATTCACATTCGCTGGAATGGCGCTGGAGGTGCAAAGTATCAAGGATATGGACCTGATGGTTCGTGCCGCCAAAAAAGCATCGCAGATCCCGAGTTATATGGGCGCACGGATGCCTCTCACGACACATTTGTCAGAACGGGTAAGAGCTTTTTTGACCGACCGGGCGAGCTGGTCGCGCTTTCCCGATGATGTGCGCGAATGGCTTGAGATGCAGGATCATCGTAGCCAGATGCCGGGGCCGGATCAGTTACTTGTTGAGACTTTCCCGCATGAAAAGGCCAATTTCATGGTCTGCTATCCGTTCGAAGGGTGGAATGCGCATCAGTCATTGGGCATGCTTCTCACGCGCCGGATGGAAACGCGAGGGCTGAAACCGCTGGGCTTTGTTGCCAGCGATTATGCGCTTGGCGTTTGGGCGATGGAACCAATCACCGATCCGGCGCCGCTTTTTTCTGCTGATATACTGGCCGATGAATTTACCGAATGGGTGGAGAATAGCTATCTGCTAAAACGCGCCTTCCGCGAGGTTGCGGTGATTAGCGGACTTGTCGAACGCCAGCATCCCGGAAAGCGGAAATCGGGCAAGCAGGTCACCTTTTCGACCGACCTCATCTATGATGTGCTGCGCAAATATGAACCCGATCATTTGCTTTTGGAGGCGGCATGGGCCGATGCGCGGGCGCGGCTTACCGATGTCGGACGGCTGGGTGACCTACTCGATCGTGCTGCCGATACGATGCTGCATGTCGATCTCGACCGCGTCACGCCGCTCGCTGTCCCGCTGATGGTAATGATTGGGCGGGAGAGCGTCGCGCAGGGTTCAGCCGATGATGCATTGATTGTCGAGGCAGAATCCATGGCGGGTCTGGCGATGACGCCGTAGCTGCGTAGGCTTATCGACAAATAGCCGCCATTTTTCTGCCAGTTGTCGTCTCTAGTCGACGGCTTTCTTGCCTAATGCCCTAAAGGAGCATAGCTTACCCAAAGAGCGGGAGAATGAAATGCATGGGCGAATGACCGGAAATCTAGTGAGACTGGCCTTTTTGGGGCTGGCTTCGATGGCGACTATTTCAGCGACGCAAGCTGTGCCGCCGCTAGAAAGTCCATCGCCAACGACAACTCCCGCGCAAAAAGATGTTGCCGCCATTTTGCCGCAGATACTCGAATTTGCCGTTGATGATAGCCAACGTATGACCGTGCCGGTCAGCATCGACGGTAGCGAAACATATCCTTTTGTTGTTGATACTGGGGCCGAACGTACGGTCATCGCCGAAGATCTTGGCAGAACACTTCAATTGTCGGCGGGTTCGGAATTGAAGCTCGCCACTGTGTCTGGCCCTGCGACGGTCGATAGTTTCAAGGCGAAGAATCTATCAATGTCATCTATCAAGGTGAATGATCTGGAAATGCCAGCGCTGAAACGCGCGAATCTTGGTGCTTATGGCTTGCTTGGCATTGATAGTTTGCAAAACCACAAAGTTGTCATCGACTTTGCCAAAGGCGAGATGGACGTTGTTCCTTCGAAGAAGCGAAGTGGTTTTTCACGCACCACCCGCAATGTCATTGTCGTGACCGCACGCCGCCGCGCGGGCCGCCTTGTGCTGACCAATGCTAGAATCGGAAATATTAAAGTCGATGTTGTCATTGATACCGGCGCGCAGGCGACGATGGGCAATGCGGCTTTGCGCAAACGGCTCAGAAGATCGCAGCGCCGTATCGACTATATCCCGGTCGGACTGACCAGCGTCACCGGAAGGCGTATGCTTGGCGATTTCACGCAAATCAAGGATATCACAATCGGCGGCCTGACCATCACCGATCTTCCGATGACATTTACCGGCAACTACGCGTTCCGCGCGCTTGAATTGAACCGCAAACCGGCGATGCTATTGGGAATGGATGCGCTGAAATTATTTGAAACGATTGAAATTGACTTTGCCAAAAAACGAGTGACCTTTCAGCTGAAGCGCAATTCGCAACGTCAATCGCCGGGCCGTTTGGCATGGAAAGAATCGCGCACAACTGCAATGTCCTTTCCTTCGCCGGTAATTTTTAGTCCCTGACCCAGGCTAATCCGTTCGTCAAAAACGAAACATTCGCCTTCCCATTTGCTGTCACTTGCCGGAACTTCCTCGAGATATTTCAGGATGCCGCCTTTCAGGTGGAAAACGTCTTCGAAGCCCTCATCCTTCACAAAGGCCGTTGCCTTTTCGCACCTTATGCCGCCAGTGCAGAACATTGCTATGCGGGGCTCTTTGCCATCACGTTTCCAACCTTCGGCCTGCTCGCGGAACCATTTCGGGAAATCACGAAATGACGGGGTCTTGGGATCCTCGGCACCCGGGAAACTGCCCAAGGCGACTTCAAAATCATTACGGGTATCGATGACCACAACATCTGGTTCAGCTATCAGCGCGTTCCAGTCATGTGGATCGACATATTCGCCGGGGTTATTTGCTGCATCCGTGCCCGGCACGCCCATAGCGACAATCTCTTTTTTGAGCCGCACTTTCATACGGGCGAAAGGCATCGAATTGGCGGTAGAAAATTTCGCTCCGGTTTCTGCAAAGCCCGGCCAGTTGCGGATATGGGCGAGCATTTTATCAAGGCCTTCATGTGATCCGGCCATCGTGCCATTCACGCCTTCATCGGCCAGCAGGATGGTGCCCTTCAATGCTTCGGCCTCGCAAAGAGCATCAAGCTCTAGCTTCCGGCTCTCAAAATCGGGCAGCGGAGCAAAATGATAAAAGGCGGCAACTGAAATCATGGCCGCGCGCTTAGCTGATACTGCATGAAATGCAAAGGGGCCAAGCGATGTGGCTTGCGCTTAATCGGTCATCGCAGCATAGAATGACGGCATGGCAACGGATTTTGAATTTGGCGGTGCGGTCTTCGAGGCCGTGGGAGAGGCCGCGCTTTACTGGCCCCGGCACCGCGCGCTGCTCGTTGCCGATCTGCATCTTGAAAAGGCATCGAGCTTCGCAAAGACCAACGGCCAGATGCTTCCGCCTTATGATAGCCATGCGACCCTTTTACGGCTTTCTCAACTGGCCGCAAAATATGAAGCCGAACAGATATACTGTTTGGGCGACAATTTTCACGACGATGACGGCGAAACAAGGTTGCCGGAGCAAGCCGCAACCATCCTGACCGAGCTTACGCAGCGTCTGCGTTGGCATTGGATTGTGGGCAATCATGATCCCGGAATGGTCGCGCGTTGGGGCGGTAATGTTTTTACCGAGATTGAGAAGGATGGCATTATGCTGCGGCATAATGTTGATCCGGCGGAAAGCGGCGCAGAGATTTCCGGGCATTACCATCCCAAGATACATATAAAAGCACGGCGCCGGATGGTTTCGCGGCGCTGTTTCCTGCAAAGCGCAAATCGTTTGATCATGCCTGCTTTCGGGGCGCTCACGGGCGGTATGGATGTACGAGACATTCTGCGCGCCGAAAAATTGATAGGCGTCGCGCGCGCAATCGTTCCGCTCAAATCCGGATTGGCCGAGTTTGCGATCGAAGAAAAAGCCGCGACTGCCGCCTAGTCAAGCCAACTAAAAACGCCCATAAGTCCAACATGTTCGCAATTGATTCCCTGATTTTGAAAATAGCGCTGATCGGCGTTCTCGGCATTGGCGCACAATGGATTGCATGGCGGATAAACCGCCCGGCTCTCGCGCTTATGTTACTGGCCGGTATTTTGGCTGGACCTGTCCTTGGCCTTATTGATCCAGGCCGTGATTTTGGCGAGTTGCTGGAACCGATGGTGAAGCTGGCGGTGGCGGTGATCCTGTTTGAAGGCGGCCTTAGCCTGAATTTTAAAGACCTTCGCCATGCGGGCAGCGGCGTGTTGCGGCTGGTGATTTTCGGCGTGCCGATAGGATGGGCGCTTGGCACAGCGGCGGTGCATTATGGTGCCGGGCTTTCGCTCGGCGTATCGGCTCTATTTGGCGGTATTTTGGTGGTAACCGGGCCAACCGTGATCGGGCCAATGCTGCGGTCCCTGCGCGTGGGTAACCGCGTGCGCGACATCCTGAAATGGGAAGGGATCGTCAATGACCCGATCGGCGCGCTGCTCGCCGTGGGTATTTTTGCGGCGATCCAATATGACCAGACGCATGGCAATGTCGATGTGGCCGAAGTGGCATTTAACGTTCTTGGCGCGACATATCTTGCCGGGATGATTGGCGCGATATTGGGCTGGGGCCTCACCTGGCTTTTCCCGCGCGGTTGGGTTCCGGAATTTCTGAAAGCGCCTGTGCTGTTTATCACGGTAATTGCTGGCTTCGTTGGTGCCGATCTGATTATGCATGAATCGGGCCTTGTGACGGTTACGGTTATGGGCCTTGTAATGGCGAACCGCCCGATGTTTTCATCCAAAGCGCTGCGCCGGTTCAAGGAAGATTTGACGGTATTGCTGATTTCCGGCGTGTTTATTCTGCTGGCGGCGACGCTTGATTGGGAAACGATGCAAAAATTCCAGGGGCGCTTCTTGGTATTTCTCGTGCTGCTGCTGTTTGTGGTAAGGCCGGTTACGGTTTTGGTCAGCCTGATGTTCACGAAGATCCCGTGGAAAGAACGGCTGTTCATTGCGTGGATAGCGCCGCGCGGGATTGTGGCCATAGCCGTGACATCGCTCTTTGCGATCCGGCTTGTTGATTTAGGGTATGAAGGCGCCGACGCACTCGTACCATTGGTATTTTCCGTCGTCATTGTGACGATCATCGCCCACGGTTTTTCAGCCGGGTTTGTGGCGAGATGGCTGGATATTGACCAAGGGCCGGGGCGTTCGATCCTGATAGTCGGTTCGAACCGATGGAGCGTTGCTTTCGCCGGTATTTTGAAAAAACAAAAACTGGACGTAACGATCGCAGATGAAAGCCGCGCGGCCTTGCGGTTCGCCAAGCGCGAGGAAATTGCCACTTATTATGGGGATGTTGTCGAAGAGGCGCATGGCCATGATATTGACCTTGGCAGCTATCAGCAGCTGCTCGCGATCACCGACAACGATGCGGCCAACCGTTTGATCGCAAGTGATCTCGGTCCCGAGATGGGTTATGAACAAATCGGAATGATTGCGGGCGATAGCGAAGATCAACGATATGAAGGTCGTTCCCGCATATTATTAAAATCTGGCCGCGATCTTGACGAAATGGAATCGCTGATGCGCGAAGGGTGGGGCTTTAGCTGCACCAATATAACCGACAAATTTGGCTGGAAAGAATTTCAGGCAAACCTGGATGATGATGAAGAAGCCGTGGCGGTCTTGAAACCAGACATGAAATTGCTGCTATTCACAACCGACGCGCAGCCGCAGATTGAGGCGGAGGATGTTCTTATCAGTTTTGTGAAGCCCGACACGCCGGAAGAACGCAAAGCGGCGCGCAAGACGAAACAGGCGGAAACGAACGGAAAATAGCCTAGCCGCGCGGCCCGAATAAAGCCGTGCCGACCCGTATATGTGTCGCGCCAAGCATGATCGCGGTTTCATAGTCGCCCGACATGCCCATCGATAGTGATGGCAGTTCGTGACGTGCGGCCAATTCGGCGAGCAATGCAAAATAGGGTGCCGGTTCAACATCTGCTGGCGGCAGGCACATCAGGCCAATGATCTCGACCCCATGCTTCTGTGCAGCGCTTAAAAGATCAGCGATACTGCCAATCGCGCAACCACCCTTTTGCTCTTCATCCCCGATATTGACTTGCAGAAAACACGGGATGTTTTTGTCCACCTCCCGCATGGCTTTACCCAATGCCTTGATCAGCGACGTTCGGTCGACCGAATGGATGACATCGAATAGCACGGTAGCATCCGCCGCCTTGTTCGATTGAAGCTGACCAATGAGATGAAGCTCACATCCCGAAAACTCCGATTTGAGCTCAGGCCATTTTTCGGCGGCTTCCTGAACCCGGTTTTCACCAAAAATGCGGTGGCCAGCGCCAAGCAGTGGGCGGATTTCTTCTGCGCTTCGCGTTTTGGAAACCGCAACCAACGTAATGTCATCGCTTTTCCGCCGCGCTATCTTCGCGGTATGGGAAATTTTGTCCTGCACATTTTGAATTGCGGTATTTTCTGGTGTCGCGTCTTGCATGGATGGCAGCTATAGGCATGCCTATGCCAAGTTTCCAGCATACAAATTTGCCGCTGCCGCGCATCTGGCTGATGAGTGATGAGCGTCTTGGTGAGAGTTTTCTTGACGCCGTGAAGCGCCTTCCGACCGGAGCAGGGATTATCTTTCGGCATTATTCACTGCCGCAAGAAGCGCGCCGAAAGCTGTTTAGACAGACACAAAGGATTGCCAGGCGGCGGGGCTATGCCGTGTTTCTCTCGGACAATGAGCGCGATGCCATTTCTTGGAAGGCTGATGGATGGCACAACCGGAATGGCCAGCGGGGAGCGGCTCGAAATTTAGCGTGCAGCATGCCGGTGCATAATCCGCGCGAGATATTGGCGGCCAATAGGGCGCGCGCCGATCTGGTTTTTCTATCGCCGCTATACCCGACAAAATCGCATGCCGGTGCAAAGGCGTTGGGCGGGCACCGCTTTGCGCAGCTTGTGAAGCTTGCCAATATGCCGGCGGTGGCGCTGGGCGGGATGACCCGCGGACGCGCCGCCATGCTGGATACGCGAACGGTTCACGGCTGGGCCGCGATTAGCGAATTTCAGATTTGAAAAAATAGCCAGGCTGGAAAATAGCTAGACTGGATGGAAAAGGATCAGAAGCGGATTTTTGTACCCACGAATACGGCTTCACTATCTTTTTGATCATTTGTCGTCGGCGTGATGCGATCATTTTCGCTCTTATAGCGAACGCCAGCGGTCACATCGACTTTGCGAGAGATTGAGAAGCTGCCGCCAACGCCGACTTCATAATCGGTTGGCGCTGCGTTGCCGCGTGCTGCCGGGGTAACGCTGCGATCTTTATCAACTGCGATGGCCGGCTTGAAGCGGCTTGGCTTTTCTTTCGGGCCTTTATCAAGGCGGAAGTTGCTTTTACCAAGCCCTGTGATCATAGGGGCTTTGGTTTGAATCGCTGTCCGCGCTTCAGGTATCAGGTTGAAACCCTGCCACCCTTTTGCAGAGGTCAGACGGAATTCAGATTTCCGCAAGCGGCCTGCATTTCCGCGTCCTGCTTCAACAGCGGCAATGGAATTGCGGACCGAAATAGCATTTTTGCCATTCGACGATTGGCTGCGTGCCGCTACGGTTAGCGTTTTTCCGCCTTGCCCGACACCTGACGGCGTAAAGGGAAAGTCACCGGCATTGACTGCCTGGCTGCGCGTATTGAATTTTTTGGCCAATCGGCTGTCAACGCCAGCCGGTGTAAATTGATCAAAGAAAGCGGTGGGAGCGTTAGCGACGCTGCTGCTTACCTTTGCAGCGAAAGCGGGAACGAAAACGGCAGACAAGCCAAGAGAAGCAACGCCCATAGCTGCCGCTATGGAAACGGTATATTTGCCCCTATTTTTTGTCCCTGTTTTCACAGTTTTGACCTACTTTCGACTCTAGAACTTCTTTCTACGCCCATTTACCTATTCGCCCAAGCCATTTGAACGGTTACTGAATAAATTTGGCATTTGTGTTGCAAATCGCACACATTTGTCGGTCAAATTTGCGATTCCGCATCGAATCCGTGAAAACCGTCTCTTTTTGGTTCAGCTTCCTGAAAGCTTGCTCCCGCCAGCAAAGCCGATATAGAGAGTTTCAACAATTTCAAATCACATGATCCAATTTTGACAAGGGACAGGCAATGAAGACCAAAACCTTCGCGCTTATTTTGGCCACAAGCGTTATCGCGCTCACCGGCTGCGCCAAGAAAGACAAACCAAAGGCGCAGATTGCAGCGAGTAAGGTAACCACCATCGGCGTTAACGCCTATTTGTGGCGCGCCAGTTTGGATACGCTTTCCTTCATGCCATTGCTTCAAACCGATTCGTCCGGCGGCGTGATTGTGACCGATTGGTATGCTAATCCGCAAACTCCCGGCGAACGTGTGAAGCTGACTATCTCTATCCTAGATCAGGATCTACGCGCTGATGCGCTGCGTGTTGCCGGATCACGGCAAGTTGCACAAGGCGGCCAATGGGTTGCTGCTCCTTTGCGTGCCGCCACGGTCCAGAAAATGGAAGCTATTATCCTGACCAAGGCGCGCGATCTGCGCCGCTCCGCCATCAGCGGATAAGCGAACGGAATCCAAAATGAGCGAAGAAACGCGTTTCAATCCGCATGTCGCCGACTTGCGGTGGCAAAAGGCTTGGGAAGAACAAAACACATTTGTCGCCGATGATGCGAGTGATAAGCCGCGCAGCTATGTGCTGGAAATGTTTCCCTATCCATCGGGCCGCATCCATATCGGCCATGTCCGCAATTATACTATGGGCGATGTATTGGCGCGCTATAAACGCATGACGGGCCATGAAGTGTTGCACCCAATGGGATGGGATGCATTCGGGATGCCAGCGGAAAATGCCGCGATGGAAAAAGGGGTGCATCCTGGCGGATGGACTCGCGAAAATATCGAAAATATGAAAGCGCAATTGAAGCGCCTCGGCTTTGCTCTGGATTGGACGCGCGAGCTAGCGACATGCGAACCGGAATATTACGGGCATGAACAGGCGCTGTTTTTGAAGCTGTTTGAAGCCGGGCTGGTTTACCGCAAGGAAAGCGAAGTGAATTGGGATCCGGTCGATATGACCGTGCTTGCCAATGAGCAGGTGATTGACGGTAAAGGCTGGCGCTCCGGCGCAGAGGTTGAGCGCCGCAAATTGTCGCAATGGTTCCTGAAGATCACCGATTTTGCTGAAGAGTTGATTGAGGGGCTTGGAACCCTTGAAAGCTGGCCGGACAAAGTGAAGCTGATGCAGGAAAACTGGATCGGCAAGTCGAAGGGTCTGAAAGCGACTTTTAAGATTGCTGGTGAAAGTGAAGGTATCGATGTCTTCACCACCCGCCCCGACACGATGTTCGGCGCGAGTTTTGTTGCCATCGCGGCGGACCATCCATTGGCGCAAAAGCTAGCGGCGGATTCTCCTGACCTTCAGGATTTCATTGCTGAATGCAAAAAAGGCGGCACCACCGCGGCGGAAATTGATACGGCAGAAAAAATGGGCTTCGACACAGGGATGAAAGCCGAGCATTCGCTTGATGCTGAATGGCATTTGCCCGTCTATGTCGCCAATTTTGTGCTGATGGATTATGGCACCGGTGCGGTGTTCGGTTGTCCTGCACATGATCAGCGCGATTTGGATTTTGCGCGGAAATATGATTTGAACGTGACCCGCGTGGTTGCCGATGGCGACGATGTGA
>CAKZNA010000302.1 GCA_937129355.1 uncultured Sphingomonadales bacterium
TGATGCTGATCGCGATGCTCGCTGCAGGTCCGATTATGAAGATAATGGGGTCGAAGGTGGAAACGGTGATCACCCGCGTGCTTGGCGTTATCTTGGCGGCGCTTGCAATTCAATTTGTGGTCGATGGATTAAATGCGAGCTTCAAAATGAGCGCCGTAGTTTAGCTTACTGCAACGTCACCCGGTTTTCATTGCCATCATGACGCCCGAAAAATTCCATCAACTGGATGATAAGCTCGCTGCGCACGCTTAATCCGCGCGCTTCGAGCAAAGCTTGTTTCGCGGCAGAATCAAAAGGCGCAATCTGCGCAATCGCATTGACCAGCGAATAATCATCCAGCTGCGTCACGCTGTTCCAATCGACGGCATAGCCCTGTGCATCGGCAAATTTGCGGCTTTCAATCTCAAGCGCAGCGCGTTCTGCGATGGATAGCGCCTCGCCAAGCTCTTCCTCTTCCCAAAGCTCGGCCTCTACCTGCCGGAACTCCGTATCGACCTTTAGCTCTTTCAGGATATTGAAACGCTGCATACCATCGAGCACGATATTATACCGCCCATCCTCCATCGCCTCGACATCATCGATCCGGCCAAGACAGCCTATCGCGAATAATTCCGGATTGTCGCTGCGCTCTTTGGGCTGAATCATACCGATAAGCCTGTCCCGCGCCAGTGCGTCGCTAATCAATGCGCGGTAGCGGGGTTCGAATATATGCAACGGTAATTGCATCCCGGGAAGCAGGATAGCGCCCGGCAGGGGAAAAATGGAGATGCGTTTCTTGGTCAAAACTATGCTGAGATACCCCGGATCATTCAACCGAACAATATGGCGGAAAGCTTTCGGCGTGTGGCGGCGACCCACGGATCTTCCAGCCCGATCATTTCGAAAATTTCCAACAATCGCGCGCGCGCCGCGCCTTCATTCCAATCGCGATCTGCCTCGATCATTGCGAGCAAATTATCTGCCGCATTCTCCCGGTCACCTGCCGCCATCTGTCCGTTGGCAAGATCAAAGCGGGCTTGGTGATCGTCCGGATTCGCTTCTGCTGCTGATTGCAAAGCTGCCAATTCATCGGGGTCGCGGGCCTCTGCTGCAATTACCAGTGCCGCCTTCGCACGCTCTATTTCGGGATCTTTTTTAAGTTCTTCTGTCAGGCTGTCATAGATTGCCTGCGCCTCCTCGCCGCGCCCCATTGCCGCGAGCGAGCGGATCATGCCCGACAATGCACCCAGATGCTGGGGCGATGCCGATAATGCGTCGGAAAATAGCGCATAGGCTTGATCTGCGCCCTCACCAGCAAGCAATTCTTCGCCAGCAGCTACAAGAGGCTCCACATCGACAGGCGCATCTGCATCTCCAGCTTGCAATGGCAGCTTCTCAAGCAACTGGTCCAGCATCTGCGTTAATTGCGGTTCGGTACGCGCTGGCGTCAAATCGGCGACCGGCTGCCCCTGAAACATGGCATAAACGGTGGGAATAGATCGCACCTGAAACTGTGATGCGATGAATTTATTCTCATCGACATTCACTTTTTTCAGGATAACGCCCTTGTCCGCATAATCCGCCGCGACCTTTTCCAATACCGGCGTTAGCTCTTTGCACGGCCCGCACCATTCGGCCCAAAAATCCAGAATAACCAGATTTTGCATCGAAGGTTCAACGACATCGGTTTTGAAAGCTTCTACGGCCTTCTGTTCATCGGTGGTAAGTGCGGCGGTGGCCAAGGCGTATTCTCCAATCGGGTTTCTGGCTGATTTCCGCGCAATTTGCGCCGGAACCGAGCTTAGGATTCGTTTAATCCTATATGTGGGAAGTCGGCGCGCTTTGCCAAGGCTTTTGGTTAAAAAGCAGGCAAGTTGCGTTTCGGGCAATTTCATGCTTGCCGCATGCGAAAGCCCATGCTAACCGCGCGCCTCACCTGTCGGGAATCAACCTGTCCCGACCGCCGAGCGGGCGTAGCTCAGTGGTAGAGCATCTCGTTGCCAACGAGAAGGTCGAGAGTTCGAATCTCTTCGCCCGCTCCAGTTTCCGTGCCCAGATGGCGGAATTGGTAGACGCGCCAGCTTCAGGTGCTGGTGTCCTTTATGGACGTGGAAGTTCGAGTCTTCTTCTGGGCACCAATTTACAATTCGCTTGATGCATCAGCCGTTCTGTGAGAGATTAATGACTAATCGCTGCTGCTGGCAAGATACTTGCATCGGCGGTTTGCGAAGAAATCCATCCGTTAAGAGATGGAATTTATGGGTCCATTCACACAGTTACCTTGGGGTGGTTGATGGATCAGATTGCAATCAACAGGGCAGGATGTACCGAAGAATTCCATCGCGCCGGTGAGCATATCCATTTGCGCGCTGGCGATGGATTCCCCATCCGGCTGACGCGGTTGTCGCCCACCAAAACATCGCCAAAAAAACCGACCAAAGGCCCGGTAGTGTTGGTGCATGGCGCCGGAGTCCGCTCCAACATCTACATGGCGCCGGTAGAAAAGCCGCTTCCGATTATGTTGCTGGAGGCAGGCTTTGATGTCTGGTTGCTCGACTGGCGGGCGAGCATCGATATGCCGCCAAGCCATTGGACGCTCGACGATGCGGCGGTGCATGATTATCCGGTTGCCATTGCAAAAATTTGCGAAATCAGCGGCGCAAGTGAGGTAAAGGCTGTCATCCATTGTCAGGGCTCGACCAGCTTCATGATGTCGATAATGGCCGGCTTGTTGCCGCAAGTATCGACTGTGGTGAGCAACGCCGTAGCAGTGCATACAATCGTTGGTCCGCTGGCTCGGCTGAAGCTGCTTTATGTGACGCCAGCTGCATCAAAAATGATCGATCATTTGAACCCGCAATGGGGGTTATATGTGGACGGGTTCCTGCCGCGCATTCTCGATTGGCTGGTACGTGCGACGCGGCATGAGTGCAACAATGCTGTCTGCAAACATTCCAGCTTTGCTTACGGAACCGGCTTTCCGACTTTATGGCGGCATGAAAATTTGAGCGACCGTATCCATGAATGGATCAAGGGAGAATTTGCCTTTGTGCCGATGACATTTTTTCGCCAGATGGGCAAATGTGTGAAGGCGGGCCATCTGGTTTCAACCGGCAAATATGACGAACTACCGGCTGATTTTGTGGCGCAGGCTCCGCGGACCGACGCGCGCTTTGTGTTTATGGCAGGCGAGATGAATGCCTGTTTCGAACCCGAAGGTATGCAAAAGACATTTGACTGGTTCGAGCGCCATGCGCCTGGCAAGCATATGTATCAGTCCGTTGCCGACTATGGCCATCTCGATATATTCATGGGCGCGCGCTCCAGCGTCGACACGCTTCCTTTCATCATCGATGAACTGGAGCGATAGAAGATGGGTATTCCAAAGCGCCAGAAACGCCTGAAGGGACGCTATGCCAATGTAGACGGCATCAAATATGAATTGCCGGTCGATAGCTGGGATGCGTCGTCTGTCATCGCCGCCTTTCCATG
>CAKZNA010000303.1 GCA_937129355.1 uncultured Sphingomonadales bacterium
CAGCAAGTAGATGCAGGGAATTATACAAAGCGGCTATATGTGGTCGCAATGCAATCCATGTTGGCGAATGCCGATCTTGCGGGAATGTGTCCGCTAGCTGGCCGCGCAGTTATAGTTGCCAAGGATGATCCTACCTGGAAAATGGCGCGGCCTATTTGTGCCTCGCTCTCTGCCGAACAAGCAAATGCTACCGCCTTTCTCCGCCAAAACCGACGCAAGAAAACTATGGTGGGCATTGATTATCTACTGACTGAAAAGGCTGTGGGAGCTGGCACAGATGGCCGGCGTTCGGTTAAAGTGGAATGGACCAAGGCAAAAGGATTTAATGCCTGGCGCTTTGGACTTGCCAATGCAACGGGCGTCGAGCCGCCCAAGGAATATTATCGCCAAAGCGGGCGGCATGTCGCCGGCTGGCGGGCGCAGCTACCGATGCTGCCCATAAATTCACGCGCGGAGGCGTCGTATGAAGCTGCCGCGCTAGGTGTCCTCTCCAACGGCGCAATGTCCGATCTGTTCGCACAAGCCAACAATGATGATGAAGTCAGTGAAGGCGTTGGAAATCATGCCAATTTATTGGCATCCACTTTTGCAGCTACCAACGCAGCGGCGCGTGTTGGTGCCATGCAGTTGCTTTGGAATGATGCGAAAGGCGGCAGGCAATCGCACGCAATGTTGGTTATGACAGCGCGGGCAGCTGCGGCTGTCGCGCCATCCTCCGATCTAGCTGGTGACAGCGATAATCTTATCCGTTCGATGATGACCGGCGGGTTTGACAATTCTGCTGCAAGATGGATCGATATTGTCGATGAAGGTTCGCTGGGTTGGGGCCTATTGGCGGTAGGAGCGCCTGGCATGGAAGGCGAGATAAGTTACGGACAATTGGATTCCTTTTATGACGAGGATAGCAGTGACCGCTATTTGAAATCGAAAATGCTGCTCGCCGGTCTTGCAGGACTTGGCCGTGTTGGAAGTGATGCTCAGGCAGAGTTTGCTGGTGAACTTGAATTAGATTTGGGCAAGCAAAGCAAATGGACAAACGCTATCGCGGGGGCCGCCAGTCGCGGAGAAAACGGGACAGTGATGTTACTAGCTGCTGCGGGTCTTCAGGGTTCCAGTTGGTCCAAAGTGCCGCCGCATTTTCTATATCATATCGTTCGAGCTCTGAAAGAAACCGGCCGTGACGCAGAAGCGCGTATGATAGCTGCAGAAGCCGTCAGCTTTTCCTGAAAATGACGAAACCCGAAGATCTCAACCTGATTGAGATGTTTCTTGAGATGATGACAGCCGAACGCGGTGTCGCTGCAAATACGGTCGCAGCCTACCGCCGTGATCTCGTCGGCGCGTCGCAGCTTTTGGATGGCCAGCTGAATACAGCAGGCAAGAGCGAGATAGGCAAATTATCGAGCCAGTGGTCAGGATTGGCCAACAGCTCAGTGGCCCGAAAGTCATCCGCCCTTCGCCGGTTTTTCGGTTTTTTGGAAGAAGAAGGCATCCGTCAGAACAACCCGTCTTCAGCATTACCGAAACCATCGCAAAAACGGCCGCTGCCAAAAATACTGGAAAATTCCGAAGTCGATTTGCTGTTTCAAACAATCGCGGAACGCACAGCAAAAGAAACGGCGCGGTCCAGCGATTTCAGATTGGCGGCACTTGTTGAGCTGCTTTATGGCTCGGGCCTAAGGGCAAGTGAGCTTACTTCGCTTCCGCGCACCGCTATCGTTGCAGACAAGCCATATATTATATTGAAGGGCAAGGGCGGTAAAGAGCGGCTGGTGCCCATATCGGACCGCGCTCGCGCTGCCATTAAACATTGGATGCCCTTTGTAGCCGAAACCTCAGCGTTTCTCTTTCCTTCAAGAAAGGGGCATATCGGCAGGGTACGGCTGTTTCAGATTATTCGGGAATTGGCCGCGGATGCAGGATTGGATCCGGAAAAGCTAAGCCCCCATGTGCTGCGCCACGCATTCGCCACGCATTTGCTGGCCGGAGGTGTAAATCTGCGCGCGTTGCAAACCATGCTGGGCCATGCCGATATCGCAACGACGCAGATATACACCCATGTTGATCGGAGCCAGCTGGTCGAATTGGTGAATAAGCGGCATCCGCTTGCAAAACGCGATCTCGCACGTTGACCGCCGCCATTACAGCGACTAATCCGCGCTTATGACAGTCTATCTTGATTTTGAAAAACCGGTGGCAGCGCTTGAAGCGCGTATTTTGGATTTGCAGGATACTGCCGAAGA
>CAKZNA010000304.1 GCA_937129355.1 uncultured Sphingomonadales bacterium
GTTGATCGAGGAATCGCTGCTTGGTTGGAAAGAATATGAGATGGAGGTGGTGCGCGACAAAAACGATAACTGCATCATCATTTGTTCGATCGAGAATGTTGACCCCATGGGCGTGCATACCGGCGACAGCATCACCGTCGCGCCCGCGTTGACGCTGACCGACAAAGAATATCAGATTATGCGCAATGCCAGCATCGCCTGCCTGCGCGAGATTGGCGTGGAAACTGGCGGGTCGAATGTGCAATTCGCAGTAAACCCCAAGGATGGCCGCTTGATCGTGATCGAGATGAACCCGCGCGTATCGCGCAGTTCTGCGCTGGCGTCGAAAGCCACGGGCTTCCCGATTGCGTCCGTCGCAGCGAAACTCGCGGTGGGCTATACGCTGGACGAGATTGATAACGACATTACAGGCGCGACGCCTGCGTCGTTTGAGCCAACGATTGACTATGTCGTCACCAAAATTCCGCGCTTTGCTTTTGAGAAATTCAAAGGTTCAGAGCCGCTTCTCCACACCGCCATGAAGTCGGTGGGCGAAGTGATGGCGATTGGCCGCAATATCCATGAAAGTATGCAGAAAGCGTTGCGCGGCCTTGAGACAGGCTTGTCGGGCTTTAATCAGGTCGATGACCTTATCGGTGCATCGGAAGAAGATCTGACTGCCGCCTTGTCGCGCGCGACGCCGGACAGGCTGCTCGTCGCTGCTCAGGCGCTGCGCGAGGGCATGAACGTCGAACAGGTCAATGCAGTCGCCAAATTCGACCCGTGGTTTCTGGAGAGGCTTGAAGAGATAATCGATGCTGAACGCGATGTCCTTGAAAATGGTCTGCCGCAGGATGCAGAGGCTTTACGAAGCCTTAAATCGCTGGGCTTTTCGGACCGGCGTCTTGCTTATCTCAGCCTTGAATCGGCGAACCTACCGGAAGGTATGGAAACAGCAGCAAAGCATGGTTCTGGCCTGATCTCCGAAACCGTGCGCGCGATGACGGGCGCGATCACAGAGAATGAGGTGCGCGCTTTGCGGCATAAGCTGGATGTGCGTCCCGTATTTAAGCGCATCGATACCTGCGCGGCGGAATTCGACGCCAAGACGCCATATATGTATTCCACCTATGAAAGCCCGATATTCGGCGCGCCGGAATGCGAAGCGCAGCCATCGGACCGGGAAAAGGTCGTTATCCTTGGCGGCGGGCCGAACAGGATTGGGCAGGGGATTGAGTTTGACTATTGCTGTGTCCATGCCTGTATGGCGATGGAGGCGGCGGGTTACGAGACGATCATGGTCAATTGTAATCCCGAGACTGTATCCACCGATTATGACACATCCGACCGGCTCTATTTTGAGCCGCTAACGGCGGAAGATGTGCTTGAAATCCTTCATGTCGAGCAGCAGAATGGCACGCTAAAGGGCGTGATTGTGCAATTTGGCGGGCAGACGCCGCTCAACCTCGCTAATGCTCTGGAGCAGGCCGGTATTCCGATACTCGGCACATCACCCGACGCGATTGATCTGGCCGAAGACCGCGAGCGTTTTGCCGCGCTGGTCGGCAAGCTCAAACTGAAACAGCCGGAAAATGGCATCGCACGTAGCCGCGAGGAAGCTATCGCGGTGGCCGACCGTATTGGATATCCAGTGCTGATGCGGCCAAGCTATGTGCTAGGCGGACGGGCGATGGAGATTGTCGATACGCAGGCGCAGCTTGAAAATTATATTCAGACGGCAGTGATTGTATCAGGTGACAGTCCGGTTTTGATAGACAGTTACCTGCGCGATGCGATTGAGGTGGATGTCGATGCAATATGCGATGGTGACGATGTAGTCGTTGCCGGAATTTTACAGCATATTGAAGAGGCTGGTGTGCATAGCGGAGATTCAGCCTGCACTTTGCCGCCTTACAGCTTACCCAACGAAATCGTCGAAGAAATCCGACGGCAGGCCGATGCATTGGCGCGCGCTTTAAAAGTTCGCGGCCTGATGAACGTGCAATTTGCGGTGAAGGATGGCGAGGTCTATCTGATCGAAGTTAATCCGCGCGCATCGCGCACCGTGCCGTTCGTCGCTAAAGCCATCGGCGCGCCGATTGCAAAGATTGCGGCACGGGTGATGGCGGGTGAAAAGCTCGCCAACCTGCCCGACATCAATCTTGATGTGGATTATATCGCGGTGAAGGAGGCTGTATTCCCGTTCGGCCGCTTCCCCGGCGTGGATCCGGTTTTATCGCCCGAAATGAAATCAACTGGCGAGGTCATGGGCATCGACCGTGATTTCGCAACAGCTTTCGCCAAGTCGCAAATCGGCGCTGGCACGCATCTTCCGCTTAAAGGAAAGATATTCGTCTCGGTGAAAAGCAGCGATAAACAAGTCATCCTTCCTGCCGTGAAACGTGCCATAGAGCTTGGCTTTGAGGTTATCGCGACTAGCGGAACAGCAGACTATCTGCGCGAGAACGGCTTGGATGTGGGTTATGTGAACAAAGTGGCTCAGGGCCGACCGCATATTGTTGACTTAATCACAGATGGCGAAATCGATCTGATCTTCAATACGACCGAAGGCTGGCAGAGTTTGAAAGACAGCGAATCTATTCGGAAAAGCGCGCTTTTGCAGAAGGTACCGATTTACACCACCGCTCCGGCGAGTGTCGCGGCGATGGAGGCGATTGCGGTATTGCAAAAACAGTCGCTTGAAGTTTGCCCGCTTCAAGACTATTATTGACTACGAGCAGTATCTCTTCCCCTACATTTGAACTGCAGCAGCCGATGGCCATCAGGTTAGCGGCCTGAGAAGAATTTTGTTGATTAAGAAGGAAATACTCATGGCGAGTGTTGAAAAAGTACCAATGTTGGCAAGTGGTTATGACAAGCTTGCAGCTGATTTGGTGAAATTGCGCGAAGAACGCCCTGTAATCGTTGACGCGATTGAAGAAGCGCGCGCGCATGGTGACCTGTCGGAAAATGCCGAATATCATGCCGCAAAGGAACGGCAGGGCCAGGTAGAGGCTATGATAAGCGATATCGAAGATAAGATAAGCCGCGCCCAAGTCATCGACCCCAAGACGCTCTCCGGCGACAAAGTATTGTTTGGTTCGACTGTTACTCTGCTCGATGAAGATAATAAGCCAGTTAAATATCAACTGGTTGGTGAATCAGAGACCGATGCTGGTGGCGGTAAAATCAGTTTCAATAGTCCGCTCGGTCGCGCGTTGATTGGCCGGCAATTGGAAGATGAGGTAGAACTTACCGTGCCGTCGGGTGACAAATATTACCTGATCGAAAAAATCGAGTTCGTCTAAGGGATGGAGGGCCAGATTGGTCCTGTAACCAAGACACTGATTGCGATAAATGTCGCGATCGGACTGGTCATGTTTTCTGACGAGTTATGGGGCCGGATGGTATTTGCCGGTGGGCTATTCCCGATCCGCTTTACCGAAGGAAGCGCGGGCTTTGACGGCTTTCTGCTACCCGTTCTACTAACGCCGTTTACCGCCGCATTCATGCATAGCGGCTTGAGTCATTTGCTTCTCAACATGATGATGCTTTTGCTGATGGGCCGCTTTGTTGAGCAGGTTTATGGTTGGCGGATATTCCTGTTGCTATATGTCATCGGAATATTGGCTTCGGCATTTGTCGAAGTAGCTGTATCGCCAGACCCTACCATGCCCGTAGTTGGCGCGAGCGGAGCCATATCGGCGGTCATTGCCGCCTATGTCATGCTGTTTCCTCGCGCGAAACCGGAAGACTTGGGGCCAATACCTGCAAAGATCGCGCAACCGCTCAAGCTTTTTGCAGGCTGGGCGGCGCTAAACTTCATGATGCAGTTTATTGGCGCGACTTACGACGTCGTTATCGCGATTTGGTCGCACATCGGCGGGTTTGCAGCTGGTTTGTTATTGGCGCACCCGTTGCTGCGATATAAATACCGCAACGCATAGCTCACTCTTCGGGTAATTCCGGTTCCAGCAGCTTGTGCAAATGCACGACTACATATTTCATTTCGGCATCATCCACCGTGCGCTGCGCCTTGCCGCGCCAGGCTTCTTCCGCTTCTTCAAAGTCGCCATACACGCCGACAAGGTCAATCTTGCTCAAATCGGTAAAATCAAGCGATCGCGGATCCGATACGCGTCCGCCAAAGACGAGATGCAATTTTTGTTTGGCCATTGATTATTCCCCCTTGTTTGCGTCACGAGCGGCTTTACCTGCCGCTTTTGCCGCATCGGTCGCTTTGCCGAATATGTCCTTAAACTGCTCGCGTGCGGTGTCAGCATTAAGCCCCACTTCTTCCATCCGCGCTTTCCCGGCTTCCTTGGCTGCGTCAGCGGCCTTTTTAGCACGGTCATTCAGCTTCTTGCCTGTTTTCCCCAAAACCTTCTGCTCGCGCTCGCTTTTGGGAAGTAAGGCGGCCGCGATGGCGCCGAGGGCTAGGCCTCCGACAACAGCTGCAAACGGATTGCGGTCGATTGTCTCACCAGATTTCGCTTTCGCCTTTTGTGCCATTTCACGGGAAGATTGCGCGCTGCGCGATGCTGCGTCCCGCCCGCGACCATATACTTCGCCTGCCTTACGCTTTGCCGCTGCGCCTTTTTCGCCAGCCTTGGCCTTAGCATTTCTGGCAGTATCGGTTAACTTGCTCATCTTCAGCTTTCCTTGTTTCGTATTTTACGCACTGCGCTTATTATAGGTTTAAGGCCTGCAAATATAAGAGCGCCGACCGCCGCGCCGCCAACAAATGGAAATGATCGTTTTGCAATCACTTTTCCGCTTTCAGTTGCGCTTAAGAGTTTGTCCAATTGTGTTTCTTTCCACCGGTCAAAGATCGCCGATGGCTTCAACAGTTCTTTGGCTTTTTGACCATCAGACCGTAATATTTGACGTGCGTCTTTTCGTTGTTGCTCCAATCGCTCAATTTCATCACGCTCAATCATCAATTTCACTTTCAGAATGTTTGAACACCAGCTTGAGAGCGCTTCGCCGTGCTAGCCGGGCGCACAAAACCGCAAATAAAATTAGTCCTGCGGATATTGCAATGGTTGCCGCAAGCAACCCGATCTGTTCCGCCAGAAGCTGCAAACTACCAAGAGCAATGATAATCAAAGCGCCTGATACGGCCACCAAAGCCAAAATTATGTAAATCCCCGTCCATTTGGCTATCCGGCCACTATAGGCCGCACGAACTTTTATATACTCAAGCTCTGCAGCGGCCAGCGATCTGAAGTCAGTGACCAAAGTAGTCAGTTGTGATTTCACAACCCCTTGCTCTTCGGCATCCATTTCATCAAATTCTGAAACATCTTCGGTCATAAAGGCGCAATAGGGCGTCTAAGGCCGATTAGAAAGAGGCTATTTGCGTTTTCGTCAGGCTTCGTCGCGCCCGGAACGCAGAAGGCGAACCAGCACGAAACCAACGGCTGCGGCAGCTCCGATGGCAACAGCAGGGCTCTTACGAACAAATTCGCGCGCGCCGTCAACCATGTCATCAACTTCTTTATCATCAACTTTGTCGGCGAAGCCATCAACTGCATCGGCAGCTTGGCGAGCATAGTCGCCATATTGCTCGCCTACGCTTTCATCGATTGACTCTGCGCTATCACGGATCATTTTGCCGATGCTTTCCATAGCTTCGGCGGCGCGATCTTTGCCGCGATTGGCTGCGCTGCGGGCTGCATCGCCTGCGCGCGTTTTAATGTCTGCTGCCTCTTGTTTAACTTTGGACTGCGGCTTGCCTTTCGCAGGAGCTTTTTTGGCAATAGCTTTTTTTGCAGCAGCTGGTTTTTTGGCCTTAGTCGTAGTCTTCTTGGAAGCGGCAGTTGATCTTTTCGCTGCAGGCTTCTTGGCAGTTGCTTTTTTAGCCGCGGCGGTTTTGGCTTTTGCAGCTGGTTTCTTTTTCGGTGTTTGGGCCATTAAAATGCTCCTGTTTGGGCGGGGGTCATATCCCATATTATGCGGCGAGGTGACTTATTCAACTATAGCACCCAAATTTTTGCCGCCAATTCCTATTTTTTCCCGGTGATTGGGCTAACACAATTGCCAAATGTGGCGGTGGAGGATAAGCGGCGCTCAATCATTTGCATAAAGGAAATTTTGTCATGACCGCCATTATCGATATTCACGGACGTGAAATTCTCGACAGCCGTGGAAATCCGACGGTAGAGGTCGATATCCTGCTGGAAGATGGCAGCTTTGGGCGCGCCGCGGTTCCGTCCGGTGCTTCAACGGGCAAATACGAAGCCGTTGAAAAACGCGATGGCGATAAGTCGCGTTATATGGGCAAGGGAGTTACCGAAGCGGTCGCAGCGGTAAATGGTCCTATTCGTGAAGCCTTGTTCGACCTGGATGCCGAAGATCAGGAAGATATTGATGCCGCAATGATCGCACTGGATGGTACCGATAATAAAGCCAATCTTGGTGCCAACGCGATTTTGGGCGTCAGCATGGCCACGGCAAAAGCAGCGGCAGATTCGCGCGGGCTGCGCGACTTTGTTCGAGGCCACGAATCTCTACCCAAAGATCGACCTCGCGCTCTGTGGCCAGACCGAGCGCGTCCTTATCCTCTTCTATCATTTTTACGCGCGCATCGAGCTCAAGCTTGTGCGCGACCATGCCGTCGAGATCCGCCGCGGCAAGGCTGGCGTCCACACGCGGCAATCGCTGTTCATACGCGATCTCGCGTGTCTGCAACATACCCCTGTAAACGTCGACGCTTTCCTGCCAGCCATCCAGGTTGTCTGCCAGGTAGACCAGATCGCGATAGTTTTTCAGACCTTCCTGAAACTCGTGGGTCGACAGCAGGTGAAACAGGTATCGGGACTCCGGTCCGTCAGGCAGTTCATCAAGCTCCAGTGGCTCGTCAGGCAGTTCGGGATCATCGAGCAGTTCGCCATCAAGCGGCTCAAGTTCTAGTTCGTCGGACAGCTCGAGCAGCTCAAGCACATTCCCTGCGAGCTGTGATGAATACAACTGCACAGCAACCTGGGATGGCTCCACTTGGACTAGAGATACGGTCGTTTGTGGTGTCGTCCGAATCCCAACTGGCGAGGGTGGCTTTGTCGAAGAGGTGTCGTTTTGAAAGGCCACATGCGGAACACGGCACCCGCTTTGTCACTGCGGCTGCAGTCGGCACGTCGTAGCCGTGGTCGCCACGAAGGTCGACCTCGATCAGATTCAGCCCTCGTGTCTCGGCGAAGGCCCTGGTGTAGTCGGCCGAGTTGTCCGAGTACTGCCCGATCCCCAGTCCGACGTACAGGCCGTCCGCTTCGTAGCCGAGTTCCAGCAGCAGATCCCAGACGGCGAGGCTGTCCTTACCGCCGGAAACGGCGACGAGCGCACGATCGCCCGGCTTCAGCATGTCGAAGCCGTGGATTGCCTTCTCCACCTGTTGCCGGCAGTACCGCAGGAAGTGGTCCTGACAGAAGTTGGCGTTGTGGCGGCGGATATCGATAACCGCCGACTCTTTGCACACCCGACATTTCACCGGGCCACTGCTCCCCCGCTGATCACCGGTCGAATCTCGACCAGGTCATCGTCGCTGAGAAGCGCGTCAACGGGGATGAGTGTGCCATCGCTAATGACGAGCACAGA
>CAKZNA010000305.1 GCA_937129355.1 uncultured Sphingomonadales bacterium
AGGAGAAGTGTTTGTGAAAACAATTCAGGAAAGATTTTCACGTGATATTAATTCTAAATAATATTCTCTCATTTTTGCTTGTGGCTGTGTGTTATTCATTGGCACATACAAATAGTGTAACGAAAGAGCCATACGGAAAAATAATCGCTTTTTCTTATGCCTTGATAGCTTTAAGTGTTTTAGCTATTGCATTTGCCAGAAATTTTGGTATAATACCATTTCCTTGGATTTTGCTTTTTGGCAAAGCGGCGATAGTCTTTCACTTTTCGCTCATTATGGCAAGGCTAAAAAAACTTTATGGAAAGTAAAATGAAGAAAATTCTGATATCAATGGTTATGGTCACAGCTTTGGCGACCTGTAGTTTTTCGCCCGCTTATGCACAATCGGCAGGTTGCGGGCCTTATGTCACAGTGACAAAAATGCTGAAAGAAAAATATAAAGAATCTCTAAATGCAATTGGCGCGATTAAAGGAAATGAAGCTGTCATTGAGTTTTGGAAATCTAGCAAAACATTTACAATTCTACTTGTAAATCATGAAAAGGGAGTAGCTTGTATTAAAATTGGTGGTTCTAAATGGGCAACTGCTAAAGAAGTCAAGGAAAAACTGCCAAAAACTTGACAAATTGATAAAAATAGTGTATAAAGGCGGGGATTAACCCGCCTTTTTCTTTTCAGGATTTTATATGAAATATTCAAAAGCAGTTGAAAAATATGGTTCACAAAGCGCTGCAGCAAAAGCCCTCAATATACCGCAATCAACATTTAATGACAGGTTTCGAAAAGAAGAATCCTTTTTACAAAATGGAGCAAATGAAAAAGGGTTTCCGGCAGAAGACGTTTCTTCTTATTGGGTAAAGACTGACGATGCAAGCTACTTGGTCCGTCGCCCATTGGCAGAAAAAGAAGAAGATAATTTGATCGAAAAAGTGCGGGCTGCATTTGTTAATCTCAAACCAATTCAAAAGTTGCCCGAACCAAAAATAACAAGTGAAGAGCTTCTAACTCTTTATCCGATTGCTGATGCTCATGTTGGAATGATGGCTTGGGGTGAAGAAACAGGTTCCGATTATGACACGAAAATTGCATGTCAAAGGATCCGCGATTGGATGGGAGAAGCTGTTAACGCTTCACCACCATCAAAAATGGCGATTGTTTTAGGTGTCGGCGATTTGCTCCATGCGAACGACGAAACAAACATGACACCGCAAAACAAGCATGTTCTCGACATGGACACGCGACAAACGAAAACGCTAATGATGACAATTGATGCAATTGCAGCTTCAATTGAAATGGCTGCATTGAAACATGAGCATGTAATTGTTCGAATTTTGCCGGGAAATCATGATAGAGATGCTTTCAAAGTCATCATGTTTGCATTGAATGAGAGATATCGCGAAAATTCACGAATCGAAGTTGATAAGGCACCAAACGATTTCTTTGTATTTCGTTTTGGGGCAAACATGATTGCTGCTCATCATGGCGACAAAGCGAAACCAGAGCGTCTTGTCATGGGTTTGGCAGATACACATGCCGTTGCGTGGGGTAGCACGACACATCGTTTCCTTTTCACTGGCCACAGACACCATGAAAAATCTGCAGACATTGGCGGAATGCGATGGGAACAATTGCGAGCGGTAACAGAAAAAGACGCTTATGCGACTAGTAATTCATACTCCGCACGTTCCGAACTTCAAGCAATAACTTATCGCAAATCAGGCGGTGAACATTGTAGGTTTAGGGTGTGCGCTTGAATACAGAATATAGATACTTTTTGCCGCGATGGGTTAAAGTTTTAGAACCTTTTCCACTAGATGCGTTAATTAAGCCATGTTCGCTTAATATGACCTGCGCAGTGTGGCCGTTTGAATAACCGCAAGCAATTTTCAAGAGAGCATAATTTACAACTTCGCGTTTTGGAGTATCGCCAAATTGAGCATTTGCATGAACGCTTTCAATTTCACAATCACTGATAATTTCTGATGGCTTTGGAAACATAGTTTGAACTTTCTTATAGAATTGTCATCCAACTAGACGATAAAAAAACATTATCTGGAATTTCCAATTCAACAAACATATCCCAAATGTCTTTTTTAGAATGTCCTGCTAATCCGGTTCCAATAGGCGTTAGTAAGAAGTTTCTATCATCTGAAACTGCATAATCAACAAAAATTTTTGCATGCTTTGTAATTTCATCAATTGATAGTGTTCTTAACTGAGCGTCTTTTGTTGGAATTGCATAAGCTTGTCCGGTTATTCCCGCACTAACTCCATATTGCGCACCATAATATTGAACCGCGTGTTTTGCCGCCCCTGCGCCGTGCCTCCCGGCTAAATTGCTACCGAATACGAAAATCATATTGGATCCTTTGGAATTGGCATCCAGAAAGAAACCTCTTCTTCTTCATATATTGCTTCTGAATAATCGTCATTATACCAAAAATTAATTTGAGAATTCCAAAAACAATTTGTTTGTCTTGATTTTTCTTTTGCGCACCTTTCAACCGCTTTGTGCGCTTCTTTTTTTGACATACAGCTTCATTTCACCATCCTTCTACTAGTTGACGTATATCATCCAATGTCAATTTAGACAAGTCTTTTTTGCCTCTTAAATTCGATAAAATGCGACGGTCAAGAGTCCCGCGACCTATCAAATCTGTATAAAATGCCGTACCTGTACCGCCAAGACGAGAAGTTCTATTCTCAGATTGAACGTGATTGATATAATTGTATGATACGCTATAGCGTATCGCGCGATTGCAAACATCCTGCATTCCATCAACGCCCGTGCCTGCCGCATCTGGCGTACCAATCGCAAATCTATACGATTTGTCAGATATAAACAAATCCTTATTCACAATTTTTTGTTTCGCAGAAACATTTCCTGAAATATCAAGCGCTGTAATTCCTAAAGATTTACAAAGCAAGGTCACATCATTTGTGAAACGACACCAAACAACAATTTTTTCATCCGAAATTGTTTCAAGCCAAGATTGAAATGCATCTAAACGAGCATTCGATAATTCTTGAAATGAACCATCTTCTTTATACAAATAACCATTGCTAATTTGCTGCATTCGAGTCATAGCAGAAATGGCATTTGTGACTTCAAGAATTTCACCATCTGATAATTCAGTCAGAAATTTTTGCTTGATTTCATCGTAATGTTTCTTTTGCTCTGGATACATGATGAATTCAAATTCATCAAACATTTTTTCAAGACCAAGCTCTTCTTGAGTTATTCGATATGTATAAGGATCAATTTTTGAATAGAGCTTTTCAACGTTTTTATGGTCTACGATTTCATGGCCAAAACCATTCCAGCGTGTAACACAATAACTTGAAAGAAAAGCTGTTTTGTAACGAATTCCGATAATTCGTTCATCAAGAAAAAGAAATTGCGTCCACAAGTCGAGAAGATTTTTACCAATTGGTGTTCCGGTCAAAATTGCGCGATGCGAACAAATTCCTCCTAATTCAATTGCGACTTTATGACGGCCACTGCTTCGAGTCTTAATCAAATGCGATTCATCGATTGCAAATAGGATCCGGCCTTTGTGAAATTTGATGAATTCGCTCAAAAGTTTTTTACCTTTTGGGGTCTTCATTGCATCAATATTCAAAACCAGAACTTGCAGCCCTTCAAAAGCCTTCAACGCTTCATACGCTTTGAGGGCTTTTTTTGTCTTTCCCCATTGCCATGCGTTCCAAGGAATAGACGATGGAATATCACGCTCAAGTTGCCCCGGCTCTTCTTCACCGACACGTGACCATTGATTTGAAACAAGGGCGTTAGGCGTTACAACAATCATTGCGTCAATATCACCATTGCACCATTTGTATGTTGCTATGGTTGTCAGTGAATGTGATTTGCCTGCGCCCGGATCATAAAACAGGGCAAAATTATTCGCCTGTTTCAATTTTGCAAAAGCTTTTTCTTGATGGTCAAGGGGCTGTCGCAAATAAGCAAATTTTGGACGCGCCTCTTTTGGCGCTTCATAGCCCGCAAACAATGAAACATCATTTTCAATGATTTCGGTATCAGGACAAAACGACATGAAATAGGACAAATTGTGCTGTGATGCAGCAAAAGAAATTTGTCCAGTTTTCAATAATCTGGCACCGCCTTCAAATCTCCTTAGATAAGGGATAATTGAGGGCGGTGCTTTTTCGTTTGTTCTCGCTCTGTCGTTCTCAATTGTTATTTTCAAATTTCGAGACGTCCATTAAAATTTATGATAGTTAACATAGCAAATTGCCAATTCATTCAAAAGTTCATAACGATTTTTGATTGATTCATGACGCCAGAAATTTATGCCACTAAAAAATGCTTCATGAAAATATGTGTGTTTTGTATAAGAAATTTCTTCAAGTATAAGTTCGCCCGGATGGAGAAAACTTTCTTCCGGTTTTTCGGCAAGATTAAGAATCGGTGCGCGGCATTCATACGATTTTCCCCTGAAAGGTCCACCGACACAAAGACCAGAATAACTCATCACCAAAAACCTCCATATATAAGGGCAATCGTTGCCGTTCCATAGACTGCCGCCCATCCGACAAAAAGAGCGAATATTTTACCCAATTTATCTTGCTTGAACATTTTTATAAATGCCGCAACGGTATCAAACCCGAACCAAAACGCCATAAAATATTGTGGCCATTCCCAACTATTCATCTAATTTCCTTAATATGTCTGATGTTGCAAAACATATAGCTCCAATTATCCACAACCCCATAAACTCAATGTTTGGAGTGTCTGTAAATATATCAATAAAAAGGGCTATAAGAAGGGCTGCATATCCAAAGAGATTCCATGATTTAGGAGACATTTTTAATCAATTCAAAATCTTTTTTAGGCCATGGCTTAATATATTCAGGAGAAACATAGCCTTCAACCCATTTAATCCAAACCAAGTCACCTTCAACTTTAACCACAGTTACGGGTCTCGAAGTTGGTGATGACAAAGAAATATCTATAACTCTATCTCCAATTAGTCATGAGAAAAACTCCTTCACTGGCTCAATTCTCATATATATAGCATACAATGACACCGCTGTAAAGGCCATAGTGATGAAAAAAGCGGTAACGCCTAATTGTTTATCGGTCATTTCATTCGCCCCATATCTTATTGATGCCAGCGCTCAACGCTTCGATCAATTGTTTTGCTTGATCGTGTGTCCCTATGACAACGCTTTCACTGCCGTCCTCATAACCAATTGAAAGGAATGGTTTACCGATTTCAGGTGTGATAACCCGTAACTCCAAAACACCGGGGAAAATGTCACCATAGTCAGCGACGGCTGTTCTTAAAACTTGGCTGGTCATTTCAATCTCCTTTAGTGGTGTATTTAGTGGTGTATTTTCACCAAATTTCGTTCGCCAACGCACTATGCATTTTCTAAAAAGGGTTGTCAAGCCCTAATTTCAAGAAAATTACTGTTGTAATCCACCACTGTTGTCTCAAGATCCATCAGTAAGAGTTCGCAGAAAATAAGGGATTTTGGCCATAATCCACCAGACTACACTCTTTTTATATATTCTAATAGAAATAAATATATAAGTGAAAACTTTTTTCAGGAGAATTTTACAAAAAGCGCTTTAGTGGTGTTGACAGGTGATGGAAGGTGGGTTAAAAGGGTGACGAGTGTATGGTGAAATTGGTAGACACGACTGGTAGTAGGGTTAGCCTCCCGAGACCGGTGACTAGTGGGCGCTTTCGAGTCTCGTTGCACTCACCAATTTTATAAGGATGAAGAAATGAAAAAATCATGGAAAATAAACACAGCGATTGATATTGGAATTCGATACGGTGGAATTGATGGAGCACATCATAAGACTTGGGTTATCGATCAAATGTTACGAACTCTTGCAGACAAAAATTATGATGAAATAATAAGAAAATCATGTGAAGGTGAAGATGGTCCTAATACATATTTTCATGATTGTGGAATAGCCCCTTGACAACCGTTTCAAAAAATGTTAAAAACACAATGCGCACAAATGCGCGTGAAAAAAAATAGGAAAAATGAATGGGTAAAGAAGTAGCAAAAACAGGCGGCAACGCCGTGGCTAATGCGACAATGTTTGATGATGTTGAAGATCTTGGTTATGGTCATGAGTCAGCAAGCGATTTCGTAATTCCACGAATTGCCATTATCGGTGATTTGTCGCCACAGATCAAGAAAAACAAAGAGGAATATATTGAAGGCTGTGAAGTTGGTGACATTGTAGATGTTGCAATGGGATCAATCCTTGCAAAACAGGGTGAAGCTTTTGAATTCCTTCCGGTGTCTCGCGTAAAAGAAGTTATTGAATGGAAGCCGCGTTCAAGTGGGGGTGGAATTGCTAGTCGCAATTTGCTCACTGAAGATATGAACGTTTATGCACAAAGTGTTGGTGCACGTCTAAATGAAGAAAAATTCGAATATATCATGCCAAAAAATGGCAATGAATTGATCGAAACTCATCAAATTTATGGCATCAATCTTTCTGATGGCCGATGGTGCTTCATCCCAATGAAAAAGAGCAATCTTAAAATTGCCCGCAAATGGTTCACTCGCGCAAGAAGCATCAAACTTCCGAATGGTAATGATGCACCACTGTTTTTCCAGACATATCATTATAGCACTTTCCTTGATAATGGGAATGGAAACGAGTGGTATAACTGGAAAATTTCCGAAGGTACGAAACTTCAGGAACACGAAAACGGGACTGAGTTGTTTGCAGAAGCAATGAAATTGCAAGAAGCCGTTACTTCTGGTGAAAAAGTTGCTGATATGAGCGGCGAAGAGCCTGTAACTGTCGAAGAAGGCGCAATGTAACGAAAGAAAGGGCAAGGGGCTGTTAACGCAGCCTCTTGTTTTTAATTATGAAAATAGAATTATATTCTGCTTATGATCGTGATGATGGCGTTCAATTGAAAGTGAATGGTGTTGAAATCGTTTTTGCGAATTTTGACGAAGATGGGTCTGCTGGAATGGCAATCGTTTCTAATGTTGCTCATGGGTTAGCTGATCTTTTCAACGTTGATATAATTGAAAATGAGGTGGACGAAATTGTTCGATAATTACAAAGAACCACAGTCAGAAGACGCGCTGCAAAAAACACGCAGCTTGGCAGAAGAAGCCATTGCACTTGAGCAAGCGCTAGACAGTTTAGCCGAAGAAGCGAAACAACTTAGCGAGCGCAAAAACGAAATTCTTCAATCGGAACTTCCTAATCTCATGGCTGACAATGGAATGTCTAGCTTTGAATTGGAAAATGGCCAGAAAATATCCATCAAAGAAGTTGTGAATGGCACCGTTCCAAAAGATGAAATTGGCAAAAACAGGCTTTTTGATTGGCTTGTTTCGGAAGATGCAGCAGACATAATCAAAACAGAAGTCTCTATTGCATTTGGAAAGACCGAACATAATCTTGCAATTGATACAATGACAAGTTTGCAAGAAAGAGGTCTGCCTGCTGTCTGTAAAACAGGAGTCCATGGCCAAACGTTTAATGCCTTTTTGCGCGAACGAATTGAAAAAGGTGAAAAACTTCCGAGCGAAGATTTGTGTAAAACTTATATTGGAAAGATAGCGAAAATCAAATGAACAAGATCAAAACACTTATAGCAGTTATTCTAGTCCCGCTTTTTTTGAGCGGTTGTTTTTGGGGTGAACGTGTTACCGTCCCACCCGCATATGAAGGAAAGGTTCTATCTTCTGTTGGATATCTTCCTGACACTTATCCTCCATCATCTTTTCGACTTGCTACTTGCTGGTTACCCGGATCCGTTTGTGAAAAGCTAATTTTGATCGATAAATCAGACAAGGGTATAAAAGAAAGTTTTGACCTTTTCATGCCTAAAAGCGATTTGAAAATGTCGTTTGATTTGAGAATGACTGCATCTATTCGAGACGGAAAGACAGATGCAATTTTGAATCGTGTACAGCCACAAATAACCAAAAGCGGCTTGACTGTTGTGTTTTTTGATAACGTTTATCAAACATATGCACAACCTATAATTCGCGATGCGGTGCGATCTGTGTTGGCTGAATATACGATTGACCAAGTGGCATCTTCACGTGAAACAATCAATTCTGAATTGAGAAAAAGACTTGACAGTGTTTTGAGCAATACACCAATTGTTTTGAAGCAGGTTGGGCTTGCCAGTGTAAATTATCCTGAAATCATTACCAAGCGCAAAGAACAGGCAGAAGAGCGGCGCATTGAAATTGAACAGGAAGAGGCTCGCAAGCAAGTTGCGCTGATTAAAATTCAAACTGAATTTGAGCAGGCGAAGGCAAGACGAGCAATTCGCCGCGAACGCGCACAAGCCGCTGCAGAAGAAAACGAAATTGCAGCCAAATCAATTACACCTCAATATCTTGAATACAAAAAGCTTGAGGTTTTGAACGAGCTTGCAAAATCGGGCGCAACGACCTTTGTGCCTTTTGATGCGCTTGGAACCGTTGGGCTACAAAATAAGGTGTTCGGAAAATGACCTTTCTATTATCTAATTTTCTGATAAGCTTTGTTTCGATAATTGTATTTTTTCTTACAATATGGCTTTTTATATGGCTAATTGGCTTTTTCAATCGGAATGTTTTCGTGGCTACGCTTCCAATTGTAATAGTTGCTGCAGCATTCCTAAGTTTCCAAAAATCAGGGCCAAAATTTGTTTTGACTGATCAAGTTGCACCGAAACAAGTTTCTGAATCAAGTGAAATCAAAACATCTGGTCGAAAAAAGTTGACAGACGCGGAGCGATTGCGATACAATCAAACATTGATTAATGAGAATCAAAAATTTTATAGGCGAGGTCATTGATATGAAGCAAGATGTTTGGGATATTAGAGTTGTGCAAGAGGTCACTTTGCGCGTTTGTTTTGAAGAAGAAGTTTCTGAAGATGAAGCAATCGACGGAGTATACAATGAAAATTATTATGATGTAATAGACGAACGAGATCATAAAACTTTAGAAGTGTTGAGTGCCGAATGAGTCGTGAAATATGGGTAACGAGTGACACTCATTTCGGGCATTCCAATATCATAAAATATTGTGACCGGCCTTATAATGGTACTCAAGAAATGGATTGGGATCTAATTGACAAATGGAATTCTGTTGTCAATGATGGTGACATTGTTTATCATCTAGGTGATGTTTACATGAATTCTTCAAAGGGTTACATGCAAAATATCTTGGGCAAATTGAAAGGCCGAAAACGGTTAATTTTAGGTAATCACGACAATGGAAAAGACCAAGTTCTTCAAAACTTTTTTCAGAAAATATCTATTTGGAGAATGTTTCCTGAATTCGGTTTGCTGTTGACTCATGTTCCAGTTCATGAAAGCACATTGAAGACAAAATCTTTGATTAATATTCATGGCCATATTCATCAAAACGAAAGTCCGACTAAAAATCATCGCTGTGTCTGCGTTGAGCAAACCGATTACACTCCGATAAATATTGAAGAATTGAGAGTGAAATGAACAAGTTTTATGAATCTGGCTATGTTGAGCGCTGGCATACAAACAAGCACGTTCCGGCGCAAACGACTGGACAGCATTCTTTTGGTATGTTGCAGTTGTTGATTATACTTCATCCAAATCCCAGTGCAAATTTGATGCAGGCAATTATTCGTCATGATTTGCACGAAAGCTTTTTTGGCGATAGCCCTCACGCTGCAAAAAACGAATATCCATCAATTCGTGTTTTTGAAGAACATGCACAAAGAATTTTTGAAAAAGAAAATGGCTTGAAAAAACTTGAGTTGAGAGATGAGGATAAGCTTTGGCTTAAACTTCTTGATCAATTGGAAGTCATTTTTTATCTTGAATCGCTTGACTGTGGTGATCATTCTGTTATTCTTAAACAGTGTGCCATTTTAGTGGACAAGTATCAAAAGGATCTTCAAGGTTATGGATATTTTGCATGACTCACGCAGATAAAATATTGGCAAGGCTCAAAGAGTCGCCAGCCGATCTTGACCAATTGTTTGACGTTTGTTTTGATTATTATGATCCGCCATTGACAGCGGATGAAATCATCAAAGAGGCTATTTGCAGGTTGCGAAAAAAGGGTGTAAAAATTACAACTCACAAGGCAAAATCTTATGGTCGCACTGTCTATAGCCTTAATGATGAGCCTGTTTTGGTCGGATTGAAAAAGATGATTGTTGATCGGCTCAAAAAATCAAGTTGTACTATGGAACAATTGATTATAACGTGCTATGATGAGCGTCCACTTTGGGCTAATAATGTGATGAAAGTTATGATCCATAAATTGCGAAAACTCGATTACAACATTAAATATAAAAATGGAATGTATTCACTTGTGGTTTGATGATGAGCTTATTTCTCTTCTTTCTTTGGGTAAAACATATAAGGAAGTATCAAAAAAACTTGGCATCAAGGAAGGTACTGTAATATCAAGATTTAAGACCCTTAAAAAAAATGGTGTTGAGGTTGGAAATAAAAGGCGAGTTCACAGATCAAAAAAAATCAAACCTCCAGTTGATAAAACAATTGAAATTGAGGATCCACCAATGAAAATTCCGGTTCCAGATGGTGCAACATTTCAGCCTTGGATTGATTTGAAAAAAGATCAATGTCAATGGTCAATGGGCGATTTTTGGGATGATCCTTCAAACGTTTTTGAATGCTGTGGACTAAAGACAGAAAACAGAAAAAGGTTTTGCGATTATCATTTGGCCTTTGCAAAGAAGGGATGGAATGATGAATAGATATGTCGTCTTATTTTGCCTTTTTATGATGGCAGTAATTTTCGGAGTTTCTTATACCGTTGTGGTTTGGAGTTATCTATGAAAAAAATTTTTGTGTGTTTTCTTAGATGGGGAGGGGTAACTTGCTCTGGCCCAATTTGTGCATATCATGATGAAGAGGATGCTAAAAAATGGGCAATAGATACAAAAAACGGAGCATATAGGATGGTTTGCGTTAATGACTAAATCAATTTTCATTAATCAAAAATGTGTCGAGACGTCTCCGCATTTTATGAAAGAATTGCTTGACTGTTTTTCCGAACATTTTGACGTGACTCTTTATTCGTTGAATGAAAAAGAGTCCGACCGATTGAAAGTTGAAGACTGGCTAATTGAAAGTGAGCTTCCGATTGATGAAGTTCTTTTGCGGCCTGATGATAATTGGAATCCAGCGGAAACATGCCTTTTGCAATTGATTGAAGGCAAAAAACCGCTTGTTTTTATCGAAGGAAACGAGTATCTTGTTCAAGCATTGCGCAACGATGGGCATAAGGTTTTAGAATATGATTCCTGATTGGGTTAAATATGTTGAGGTTGGCGATCAACTCGTTTGTATTGAAGAAGATATTTTCAATGGCTTGCTCGTTCTAGGCTCAATTTATACCATTAAAAAATTTGGTTGGATTGATTGTCTTGATATTGATGGCAATGATCAAAATGCTTTTCTTTTTGTTTTAGATGAGTGTGGTGATTATTATTATGGTCCAGCTTTTTTCAAACCATTGACTAAAAATTCAATGGATGTTTTGGAAGAATTGTTGAAAACAAAGAATGAAGATGGGTTTGTTAAAGAAGAGAAAGTTTTAGAAGATGCAAATTGATAAAGACCACGTGTTAATCTTTGGCGATCAAATCGTTTTCCGCCCTTATGAAGTTTCTGTCTCACAATGGCTTGATTTTTGGGAAGAGTCGAGGGATCAAAAATTGACAATTGGTCTTGAAGAGGCGAGGGAAGAAGGTTATGATGAGGGGTTCGAGGATGGGAGAGAAGAAGGGTATGGTTCAGGTCATGACGAAGGTTATGATGAGGGGTTTGAGGAAGGCAGGCTTGAATAATGATTGATTTTGATACAATCAATGAATTGTTACGCTATGAATCTGAGACAGGTAGACTGTTTTGGAAAGAACGTGATGTTAAATGGTTTTCTGATGGTTATCGCAAAGCACAGGCGAACCGTGATACATGGAACACGAGATATGCGAACAAAGAGGCTTTTACCGCTTTCAGTCACGGTTATAAATCTGGCAGCGTTTTAGGTGTTAACTATTTAGCTCATCGACTTATCTGGTTTTTCGAATTTGAAGAATGGCCGAATAAAAACATTGATCATATAGACGGTAACTCTTCAAATAATAAAATCGAAAACTTGCGCCTAGCCTCACAGTCCTTAAACATGAAGAATAGTTGTCTTCGTTCCGACAATGAGAGTGGCTGTCCGGGTGTCAGTAAAATAAAATCTTCAGGGCGATGGAAATCTCGACTAATGCATGATGGGAAAGAAATACACCTTGGGAATTTTAAAAGAAAAAGGGAAGCGGTCGCTGCAAGGAAGAAGATGGAAGTTGAATATGGATTTCACGGAAACCATGGAAGACCCGCAAAATGATAGATTTGATTGCGGATTTTGAAACGAGCGGTTTATATTCAACCACTGCTTTGCCGCTGGCTAAATTGCCCCATGCCACTGAATTTTATGGTGCTTTAGTTGATCGCAAAACTCAAGTATTGATTGATGAAGTTGATGTTCTTATAAAGCCGCCAATCCCAATTCCTGCCGATCTTGAAAAGAAGATTGGAATTACAAACGAGATGGTGAAAGATGAGCCGTCTTTTGAATTTCATGCAGAGGCCATAAAATCATTGTTTGATCGGTGTGACCGTTTTGTAGCACATAACGTTTCGTATGATTGGGATATTGCAACCTTTGAATTCAGACGCCTTGGTATTGAATTGACGCGACCCGAATTGCTGTGTACCGTTGAACGGACAGAACATCTGAAAGGATATCCATTGAATTTGAACGATCTGCACGAACACCTATTCGGTGAGCCGTTCAAAGGAGCGCACAGAGCGCGTGTCGATGTTGGCGCATTGCAGCGCTGTTATTTTGAGTTGATTGATAGGGATGAAATATGACTCGTTTTATAGGCGACGTACACGGCAAATTCAGCCAATATGAAAAAATCATAGCCGATTGTGACGAATCAATCCAAGTTGGTGATTTTGGTTTAGGCTTTGCCGGATCAAAAGAAACGCCTTCATATGATTTGATGGCGACTGGAAATCATCGCTTTATTCGTGGTAATCATGATAATCCTGCTTTTTGTCGCGCTCATGATTTCTGGATTGAAGATGGCTACATTGAAGGTGACATGATGTTTGTCGGCGGTGCATATTCTATTGACAAGGCTTTCCGCACACCTTTCATGGATTGGTGGCCTGATGAAGAGTGTTCAATTGGCCAGTTGAATGGTTTTATTGACAGTTACAAAATTATCAAGCCGCGCATCATGGTTACACACACGGCACCAAAAGCAATTCCGCTTTATCATATGGGGTTTTCTCCAATTGAGGGTGCATCAACTCGAATGGAAGATGCATTTGATTATATGTGGAGTCTTCATAAACCCGAAATCTGGATTTTCGGCCATTGGCACAAATCTTTTGACAAAGTGGTTGACGGCACTCGGTTTATATGTTTGAATGAACTTGAACACATTGATTTGGAGGTTTGAAAGATGAGTGATACAGCAATTTTAAAAGTGGATGGAAAATCCTTAAATCGGCTTAAATTGGTTATGTCTTTGGCCAGTCGTCAAACAGCTAAAGGCTATTGCGTAGATGATAATCGTTTCATTTTATTTTGGACAAATCATGAGAAAATGATTCCTTTTCCAACAGAACTTTCATTAGATCAATGTGCAGAAATGGCAATGACGTGGCTGGATTCAAAAGAATGCGATCATGGAAATTGTATGGATCATGATGGAGACAGTGAAAAGGGCTGGATTTGTTATCACGATGAATGGGGATATATTGATGGCATTGGGTGGCAGGCATTTTTAGCAATTAAACCTTTTTGGCAGCATTATGGGAAATGACCATGAATAAATACACCACACACATTGTCATTGCGATTAGAGAATACGAATGATTATCCAATGCACACAATTTGTTAAAATTCATCTTAACGAAGGGGCATTCACTGAAGAATTTATGAAAGAATTTCGTGATTCTTTTTACCCCTTTTTTAGGATTGAAGAACATGCGGAACATATCGCTCAATTAATCGCTTGTGGAATTTGTGAAGAGATTCATATCGATTATAACAGTGGGCAATTTATAGAAGGTTATGGTCTCATTGACGAATTTGTTGATCACGCCTCTGTTTGTGATTCTGAAACAGAGCACTATTCATAAAATGAGAAGAATCCTAGTTTGTGGCGGATGTTTCTTTAATGATAAGGAATTTGTTTTTCGTCATTTGTCATTGAACGTTAATAAAGATGATATAATCATTAATGGCGGAGCGCATGGCGCTGATTCATTAGCAAGCGAATTTGCCAAATTGAATGGAAATAAATGCTTTGTTTTTCCGGCACTTTGGAACCTATACGGTTTAGCGGCTGGACCTATACGCAATCAACGAATGATCGATGAGGGTGAACCAGACTTTGTTATTGCTTTCCCCGGTAGAAATGGCACTGCAGATATGGTAAGGCGAGCAAAATTTCATAAAATCAAGGTAATTAGCTGTGAATAAAGATGAATATGAAGACGAGCTTCGACTCAAAAAGAAAGAAATTAAGTCTCTTAAGCGAAGAGCAGCAGACCTTTCTTATATGAATTTAGCACTTAGAAACATGCTTGGTCCATATGCTCAAGAACTTGTTAAAACTTGGGATGAAAAAGGCGTTAAAAGATTTCATGCCTTTTGGGGTCCGGGCGCAAATGAATTGACGGGCGAAGAAAGGGCAAAAACAATTCTTGATTTTTCAAATGCAAAGGGTGAACCAATTGACAGAATATGAAGTTGATTTTGGTATTGAATTATGCATTCGTTGGAGACTTAAAGATTGATAAAAACATCTAATTCCTTTCGACAAGCTTACGGTTCACCGGACAAAATTATTCCCATTCTCAAAAAATATGGGTATAATATCGCACCAATTGCCGACATTTCTTCGACTTTTGGTTTTGTCAAATGGCGTGATGAATGTAATAAACATGATTTGAAGCCGGTATTTGGTGTCAGTTTGTATGTTACAGAAAATATTCATGCAAAAAAACCTGTGACGGATTTATGGTCATTTTATGCAATTGATGAAATAGCTTCAGTCAATGAGCTTTTGAATCTGGCAACAAAGCAATTTCGCTATACTCCGCTCTTATCATACGAGCAAGCACAGGGCGCACAGGGCGTCATTAAGGTTGCAGGGCATCGCTCGAGCTTGAACCTCATGAAGCCAGACACCGGGCTTTTTATCGGGGTTTCTGATGCTTGTTCGAAGGGATACTTGAAGCAAGTTACAGATGGCGGATTTGCAACGGTTCGTGGCTCAAATCAACGCTATCCATTGCCTGAAGATAAACAGGTTTGGGAAGTTGCTTGTGGTCATAATGCAAGAGGGCAATCATATCCACAGCACATTGAATCAAATCTTGATTTTTGGTTTCTTGAACACTGTAATGCTGAATTGAAACAGGCGTCGATGCTTGTTCCACATAAACCAATGTCACTAAGTGATATGTGCCTAGCTGGAGCATATGAACGCAAAATCGATATTGAAAATTCTGTTTATCGTGAACGCTTGGATTTTGAATTACAGACTATTGCTGATAAAAAATTCGAAGATTATTTCTTCATCGTTGCGGATTTGATTCAATGGGCAAAAAAAGAAATGCTTGTTGGTCCCGGTCGCGGTTCAAGTGCAGGATCGCTCGTTTGTTATTGTCTCGGCATCACAGATGTTGATCCAATCAAATATGATTTGTTGTTCTCTCGTTTTCTTGATCCTAATCGCACAGATTGGCCGGACATTGACACGGATCTGTCAGACCGTGATGCGGCAATTCAATATCTGGAAAACAAATACGGCTTGGATAGAGTTGCAAAACTCGGTGCCTTGGCCAAGTGGCAAGCGAAAAATACGTCAAATGAAGTTTGTAAGGCGCTATTAATTCCCCGTTATGAATTGAATCCCGTTCTCGATAGCATTCCGACTTATGCAGCGGGCGACAAGAGAAATGATACAGCATTGACTGTCGCGCTTGACGGCCACAGAATTTTGAAAAAATATCCTGAATTGGAACTAGCGGGCAAATTATCGGGGACGCCTAGCCATATGTCAACACATGCGGCGGGCGTTCTCCTTACACAAGAGCCGATAAGCAATTATGTCGCTGTAGATAGTCGGACAAATACGGCCTATTGTGATTTGGTCGAAGCTGAAGAATTAGGCTTACTCAAGCTTGATTCATTGGGTTTGAAGACTTTGACCGTTTTGGATAATGGGTTAAAAATGGCCGGTTTACCCCGTGACCACTTGCTGACTCTCGACTTACAAGATCAAAAGGTTTTTGATGTTCTAAATGATGGAAAATTTTTCGGAGTCTTTCAATTTGATGTGGCACGATTCGACCGCCGAGCTGCGTTATATGGTGTTGCCGCAGCGTCCGGCCGGATCTTCGGCGGCCGGCCGCGCCTTGGCCGGACGACCTCGGCCTCGGCCGCGGGCGGCGCCGGCGAGTTCTTTCACTTCGCTGCTGATCTGACGCAGGCCCTTGCTCTGGACATCGCGGACGACGGCGACGACCAGCCCGCCGCCGCGCTCTTCGGGCAGTGAGATGGCGGTGCCGACGTTGACACTGGCGTGCTGCTCGATGGTGTCACCCATCCACGAGCTGTTGATGCCGGGGTGTTGCAGGCAGGCGAGGGCGACGGCCCGGGTGATGAAGTCGTTGACCGAGAG
>CAKZNA010000306.1 GCA_937129355.1 uncultured Sphingomonadales bacterium
CCATGCTGCGCTTCAACTGCTTCCAACCCTGCGATTAACGGCTCCCCGCTTGGCCGCGCATCTGCGGCTTTAGAAATGACGTCACGCCACCACGCCATCCGCATTTGGCCAACCAAGGCTTCGTTCGTTCGCCCGACAACAAGCCCTAGGCGCTCATCCAGCTCCAACAGCAACGCAAATGCTGGGCGTATTTCACGGAGCGTATAGGCGATTGCCAAATTTTTTGGTGCAGTAATCAAGGTGGTTTGCGATCTTGGAGGAAATTCGGTCCAGTGTATCTGCCCGTAATTCGCATCAATTGAAACAATGTTTCTGGTGGGCATGTCGATTGGTGAACAATACCATCGCTTTCGGTAACTATCGAAATTCACCAAATTCGATAAACTGAACTAGACATTTGACGGCAAGAAGGATTCTTTTTTGCGCTCCATTTGGCCGTAGAATGCCGTCAAATTATGGTTAAGATCGCGGTAACCATCCCTCTTCAAGGCCTGATTACCAAAGCTAGGTTAAATGGCACTCTGAAATACACATATGTGACAGGGGCTCGACCAACATGGCCGATAACGTAAGTAAGAAAAGAAGCCGTTTTCTATCGCGACTATTACGCGATGAAGCAGGTAACACGATCGCCATTATGGCAGCAGCGATAATCCCCGTGGTGGGATTGGTCGGCGGCGCCGTGGATGCGAGCCGCATATTCCTTGTCAAAACCAAATTACAAGCCGCTTGCGATGCTGGCTCGCTTATGGGCCGTAAGGTTATGGCCAACGGAACATGGGAAGCGGATTCCTATCATGCAAAAACCCGCGCCAACGAAATTTTCGCAGCGAATTTCAGGCAGGGCGAATATGGCTCAGGCACGCTTACACGCGAGTTCACTGAATCAGGTGGTAATGTTTCAGGTACGGCTTCGGCTGTTTTGCCGATGACGCTAATGAAGGCGTTGAATCAAGGTGACCGCACAATTACGGTTACCTGCGATTCTGAAATGCGTATTCCCAACACTGACGTGATGTTTGTTCTCGATTCCACTGGTTCGATGGACTGGGCTGCGGACGGGGGCACAGCGACATCTTCCGATCCAGCAAGAATAACTGGCCTTCGTATAGCGGTTAAGTGCTTCTACGAAGTGCTCGCTAAAGAGGATATTCCAGATGTTTCGGCGTCAGATTGCGCACAGACCAGCGATCCCGACGGCGGCAATTCAGCCGATGTTTCGCTGCGCTTCGGATTTGTGAATTATTCGGTAAATGTAAATGTCGGATATCTTCTTCCGCTTGATTATGTGGCGGACAGCTGGACCTATCAATCGCGTGAAGCGCAATGGGATGGGGGTAGCGGTTGGCAACCCGTATATGGAACGGAAACCGATCCGGTTGAAACCGGCTCTTCGTCTGGTTCTAACACTGGTAACTGGAATAACTGGAAAAGACGTAAATACAACGTCTGGATCAATGGCGTGGAATATGACCGCAAGTTCAATTCCAGCAAATCAGAATGTGACGCATTTGCGGCCCCTCCAAATCACACGGAGGTTGATGATGGGAGCATGGATTTTGTGTCGCAAAGTCCATCGAGTCCTACCTACCCTAGTACAACAGAGGTCACGCTGACTTATGAAGTTGAAGATGAAAGCACTGAATATAAATACGAATATCGGTGGAAATCCAAGAAGGGTGGGCAATGCAAGCTCTTTTACAGCAAGCGTAATCTGGGCGATACCACAACCACTTTTGAAACCACACGGCCCGTTACCTGGGTTCAGGACAAAGATTTTGATGGCTGGGTTTATAAACCCACAACTTTCGACATTAGCGGCCTGAAAGATACCACGAATAACGCGTGGAGAACTTCGCTTTCTTTGCCAGTTGGCAATGACGGTACTGACAAAACAATCTATTGGAACGGGTGCATCGAGGAACGCCAGACGCAGCGCGTGGAGGATTCCGATCCATCTGACAATTGGTCTCCAATTCCTACCGGTGCAAAAGATATGAATATCGATCTCGCGCCGACAACCGGCGACGTCACGACCCAATGGGCGCCGGCGCTTGAAGACATATTATATGAAAGAGAATGGAACGGTAACAGAACCACATCATATCTCTATAAGGGCAGCAACAGCACATCAAATCTTGCCCTAGCATCGGGCGGTAACGATGGTGATGTAGATACTGTGGGAGACAATTGTCCAACGGCGTCTAGGCTCGTACAGAGCTGGTCGCCAACCAATTATCAGGACTACATAAATAGCCTGACCACTGACGGCAATACATATCATGATATCGGCTTGCTCTGGGGCGCGCGGTTAATGTCGCCCACAGGTATTTTTGCCGGGCATAACGCGCCAGAAGATATGGAAATCCAACGTCATATGATTTTCATGACCGATGGTGATACCAATACCAGCACCTGGAACTACACGGCTTATGGGCTTAACTGGTGGGATCGCCGGCAAAACCAGAGCGGAACCAATCCGTCGAGTAGTTGGTTAAGCAATAATGTGGACGCCCGTGCCCAAGCGATTTGCCAAGAAGTCAAAAACATGAACATCACTCTTTGGGTGGTGGCTTTCGGAGAAAGTGTTGGCACTGCGACCGAAGCTAACCTGCAGTCATGTGCGACATCTGGCAAGTTTATCAGAGCCGATTCTATCAGCGATCTTATTGACGAGTTCAAAGGAATTGCTGACGAAATCTCAAACCTGCGCCTGACGAGTTGATTGGAGCAATTGACGCCATGAAAAAGCTACTATCAAAATCGGTACAGAAGGACGAATCGGGCACAACTGTGGTCGAATTTGGGATTATCGCCATTCCTATGTGTGTTATGATGCTGGGTACATTGGATATTGGGCATACATATTATGTGAATGCGGTCCTGACCGGTGAATTGAACGAACTCGCGCGTAGCTCTTCGCTGGAAGGCTCTTCCGTCACTGCCCAACAGAATGTCATCGATGCACGTGTCAAAAAAGCAATCCAAGTCATTGCGCCGAATTCAACCGTCACAACCACGCGGCGATATTACAAAACATTCTCTAAGGCTGCAGCAGCAGAGGCAGAGGAATGGACCGACACAAATGGTGATGGCATTTGCAATGAAGATGAGCCTTATGTCGACGCGAATGTGAACGATGTCTGGGATTCGGATGGCGGTGATAGTGGACAGGGCGGCGCACGCGACGTTGTAATTATCAAGGTCGAAGTTACCTACCCCCGGATGTTTCCGGTAAAGAAGCTTATCGGTATGCCGGAAGACGTCATCCTTATATCGGATTCTATCCTCGCTAACCAACCATATGCTGCACAGAGCGACTATACTACTGCAATAACGAGGCAATGCACAGATGACTAAAATGCCAACTCGCAAGAAATTTTCGCCAACCGCTTTTCTTGGCGCATTGCGCCGCGATTGCAGCGGTGTTGCGATGGTCGAATTTGCCGTATCGCTTCCCTTTTTCGTCGGTTTGACGGTGATGGGAATTGAATCTGCAAACTATGCTTCGGTTACGATGCAACTCAATCAGCTTACATTGCATACTGCCGATGGTGCGGCTCGAATGGGTGAAGGTAGCCAACTTGCGGCGCGTCAGATCAAGGAAATTCATATCAATGATGTGTTTTCCGGTACAGCGCGTGAAGGCGAAAACCTCCTTCTGGATGGGAAACATGCCTACACCGACCCGAATGACGGAACAGTGTCGCTGCGCGGCAACGCAAAAATCATTATTTCCAGCGTTGAGCCCGTTGCGTCGTTTGACTCAGACGATCCGAAATACCGCATCCGGTGGCAACGTTGCATGGGGCAATCTGACTTCTATTCTTCAAGTTATGGAGATCCGCAAAACACAACTAGCGTTGATGCCGTTGGCCCGGCAGGCCGGCAGGTTACTGCGCCTGAAAATGGCGCCGTGATGTTTGTCGAAACACAATATTATTTCAAGCCCATAATTTTCGATGGAATAAGTCTTTTGACGGAACGGACGATAAAACAGACCGCAGCCATGGTTGTTCGCGATCAGCGTAATTATACGCAGATCTTCAATCCCGAGAATGTCACTCCATCAACCTGCACCTGAGCGTGTCAGGCAGCTAACGTCCTATCGTTTGGAGACAAGCATCTGCAATTTTGATCGGGTTCAAAAGCGCCTCGGCTTCAAGGTTCGCGGCATAGGGCATAGGCACGTCTTCATTGGTCACCCGCAAAACGGGTGCATCCAGATCATCGAAACCTTCCTCCATGCAAATGGCAAGGATTTCGCTGCTCACAGAACATGTGGGCCAGCCTTCTTCCGCGACAACCAGACGGTTGGTCTTTGCCAAGCTTTCCAACACTGCTTGCTTGTCCAATGGGCGGATTGTGCGAAGATCAATTACTTCGGCCTCAATCCCCTCTCCTGCCAATGTCTCCGCCGCCTCCAGCGCCATACCCACACCGATTGAGTAACTGACTATAGTTACATCGCTTCCTTCGCGCATAGTGCGTGCTTTACCGATTGGCAGAACATAGTCATCCACGTCAGGAACATCAAAACTCCGGCCGTAAAGCAGTTCATTTTCAAGGAATACTACAGGATCTTCGCTTTGAATCGCGGCGCGCAACAATCCTTTGGCATCAGCTGCGTCATACGGCGAAATCACAATCAAACCTGGCACGCTGGCATACCATGGCGCATAATTCTGACTATGCTGCGCCCCGACCCGTGCGGTGCAACGGGTGACGGCGATTAATCTGGAACCCCGAGAGGCCGCATTGCTAAAGCTGCCAGAGGGGGCCGCCGTTCTGAAAATTGAACGCACAGGGTATCTGGCAACAGGGCGCCCGATCGAGTTTACAAGCGGGCTTTACCGGTCCGACATCTATGATTTTGTCTCGGAACTTCGGCAGGAATAACATGCAATTTGAATGTATAATCAATGATTCACGCATCGACTGCGTTCTGACATCCGACTGCGATCTGAC
>CAKZNA010000307.1 GCA_937129355.1 uncultured Sphingomonadales bacterium
TTTCACCCAATATAGTGATCGAGCCCTCGAGGTTTTTTGGGTAGGTGAGCATTGTGACATTCATACTACCCATGGCACCGCTTCGCCATTTAATATTCATGACTCCGGTATCTTCGACCTCGATATCGCGGGCCAGCGTTGCCGTCATCGCCTGCACGCTTTCCACCGGACCGATCATCCAATCCAGCAAATCCACGTAGTGGCTGGCTTGATTCATGAAGGCACCACCGTCTATTTCCCAAGTGCCGCGCCAATCAGCACCATCATAATATTCCTGAGGTCGTGTCCAGAAAACATTGAGGTTAACCATATATATACGGCCAAAGCGCTTTTCGGTTATAGCACGCTTTAGAAGTTGTAATGTTGCGTTTTTTCGATTCTGCTTAACTACAAACAGGTGCACACCGGCCTCGTCACAGGCGCGCACCATACGCAGACCATCTTGCCAGCGCGTTGCCATTGGTTTTTCGGTAATCACGTGGAGTCCGGACTCGGCGATCGCAACTGCTTGATCAGGGTGTAAGCCTGATGGGGTGGTAATTATCACCGCCTCAGCTTGAGTTTCCGCCAGCATTTGACGCAATGTACTATATCCTCGTGCGCCGGTTCGGTCGGTAGCTGCCTTTAATGCTGAAGAATCTATGTCGCATACATCAACAAGTTCGGCGCGGTCGCAGTGGGCCTCAATTGCCTCGACATGCTTTGCAAAGATTCGACCGCAACCTACTATAGCAAATTTTACTTTCGTGGCTGGCATAAAAGAGCGTCCGTTTAACAGATAAGTTGTGAATAGGTCGGTGACAATATCGGCTTGAAACTCGACGCTTGACCTAGCTTGGTTGCTGGTAACGATTCAGGCACATTGTGACAAGCTATAAATTTCTGAAAAAACTTCGTTGATTGAAGCGTGTGGAAATCAGAATTCCTAAAAAAGCAAATTTTTCGTTCGAATTTTTCGTTCGAAAGTAACCCCAAGAACGAAACGCCATCATGCGCAATACCTCAATAGGCGCCATTTTAGATTTGCTTCCCTGGCTCTAACTAAGCTACAATCAAAGAGTATTTGCGATGTCCTGGTTATTGTGATCATGCTTGAATTCTGGCACTAAAGCCTCCAACAGTTGAACTACCTCTTGACGGCCACGGCACTTTTCGAGGTCACGCAGAATTTTGGCCAATTCGGGCCAAGGTGTAAAACTTTCATGGGCTTTCATTATCCGGGGATGAATTGTCTCGATCGAGTCATCGCCAATGATCAGTTCTTCGTATAGCTTCTCGCCCGGGCGCAGCCCAACCTCCTCAATTTCAATGTCGCCATCTAAATGGTCCTCGTCGCGAACTGTGAGCCCACATAAACGCACCATGGTTGCCGCGAGCTCGGCGATCCGGACTGGTTGCCCCATATCTAACAAAAATACCTCACCGCCCTTAGCCATTCCGCACGCCTGGATGACCAACTGTGCGGCCTCCGGTATCGTCATAAAATAGCGTGTCACATCCCGGTGAGTAACAGTCAGCGGGCCACCTGCCTCAATTTGCGAACGAAACAGCGGCACAACAGAGCCGCTCGATCCCAAAACATTGCCAAAGCGCACCATAGAAAACTTGGTCGGCGCAGCTTTGTCAGAGCTTGCCAATTCGGCAAAGGCTTGCACCACCTGTTCGGCTCCGCGCTTGCTAGCCCCCATAACATTCGTCGGACGCACCGCTTTGTCGGTGCTTATCAAAATGAAATTACCGACCTTTGCATCGAAAGCCGTTTTCACGACTTCAAATGTACCAAGCAGATTGTTGCGAACGCCTTCTAACGGGTTTAATTCAACCAAAGGCACATGCTTGTAAGCTGCGGCATGAAAAACAGTGTCCGGTTTCCAGCGGCCGAAAACTTCTTCCAGGCGAACTGTGTCTGTTACTGAACCCAGCACCGGGATGATTTCGATATTTGCAATATTATTTTCAGCGATAGCATTGCGTAGCTCTTTTTCGATCGCATAGAGGGAATATTCCGACAGCTCGAACAAAATCAGTTGCCGGGCACCGACTTCTAAAATTTGGCGGCACAACTCACTACCAATCGATCCGCCCGCTCCGGTCACCAATACTTTCTTGCCGACAATGCTACGCCCCATCAACAGCGCGTTGGGTGCTACAGGCTCTCGGCCGAGCAGGTCTTCGATCTCAAGTTCGCGAATATCATTGAATGACACTTTGCCATCCATAATTTCTTTCATATTCGGTAGGGTTTGGACGTGAACCCTGAACTCTTGAATCTGGCGAACGATAGCACGTCGTTTTTTTCGCGATATATTTGGCAATGCTAGCAAAATATCGGTGACGCTATGCTTCTCGATAGTCTGGGGTAACTTACCGCTCCAGAATACTTGATCGCCGTCTAACCTCTGCCCATCAAGTCTCTTGTCATCGTCCACAAAGCCGCGCAATTGCATCGCTGGCTCGGATCTCATTGATGATGCTAGCTGCTGACCCGCGCTTCCGGCACCATAAATCAGAACTTTTTTGATTTGGCCGCCAAAACGGTTTCGTCCCAAAACATCCACCATCAAATAACGAGCCGTAACTCGCGAAAACCCAACCATCATAAAGAAAACGATCGGCTGTATCGCCCCAATTGTGCGAGGGACACCCGCAATACCAACAACGGAGAAAACCAATACCATCGGCACCGAATAGACCAAAAAGGCGCGCACAAGCGTCTTCATCATGCCCGATCCAGCATAGCGGAAAATCGCGTTATAAACGCCAACGAAATAGAAAACCGGAATCATTGCCAGGATCGCGCCAAAAACAATCTTTTGAATTGCGATATCCCAATAGACCAGAACGCCCAGCCGCAATGTGTAGGCAATCCAAATCGACACCACGCACAGCGTTAGATCAAGGCAAAACACCATGAGCTGTTTCTGCCATCGTGCAAGGTCAGCAAAGATTTCGAGTTTCGCGGCAAAGATGGCTGAAAATTGTTGAATTTTGGATGCTCTCAATCTGAATCGCGGTGCCGTTTACATTCGATACCTATGCACTGCCGCTTCTTAAAGCCTTTTTCCAAATATCCAAGCTAATCCTATGTTTAGCAAGCCACTAAGCTCATCGCGCATTTTTACATGTCCCTATTTTGGACAAATGATGCCCCCCTGCCACCGTTAGAGTAAGACGCCGAGGGCAAAGATCGGCCCTCGATAGAACCGGCGAGAGTTGATACCGCCGACTTTCACCAAACGCTAACGCGAAGGTTGTGCCATTTTACACAAAATGGCGGAGAGACAGGGATTCGGTGGGTTGGGCCATCAATTTGATAAGTCCTTGAATTGATTAAGCGCCATAAATTCTTGCCGGAGAAATGTATGGCAAATTGTAGTGCAGTTTTGCCCCACAAAATACCGGCAGGGAAGTGAAAAGCGTCAGAATTCTGAAGCCTTCGGAGTAGGCAGTTTGCACTACAAAGCTTTGACCGCTTTATCCCGAAAGCGGACATTCGTCGTGCGGTTTCAAGGCGACTTCATGGCTTTATACGGTGCTGGAGTTTCGTAAGCAGGCTTTGTTAAAAGGCAGGAAAAAGCTATGAAGTCGCGTTGTAAAACGCAAGACAACCGTAGGGAAGAAACGCCAGTGTGTTATTAGCGTTTCGCCGAACCCGTGGGAGCCATTGTTAGGTAGGTAGGGCTTCTGTGAAGGTTAGCAATCCGACCAAAAGATGGCGTCAATGTAAAGTTCTAACTTAATCGAGATCATTCGCCAACGCTGATAAACCCATATATCTTCAGGATAAAAACCACTAAAAGAAAAATACCAATAGGAATTAGTAATATTCCAGAAGCGATGAATATTAAGCCCATCTTAGAGGTCGAAGGTAGGAATCCTAATCCAATTATATTGAAAGAATGCGCGCAAAAAAAATCCAATTTGTTTAAGTTTACGAGCAATTTCTTTTTCTGAAAAAGGAAATACGATACAATGAAAATTAAACATGTAATTCCTACATATAATCTTGCGCCGAGTGTATCAGGAATGAGTATGGGCAACAAAGAAGCTGGAATCGAGAACACTGCCATGGCTAGCAAAATTTGCAATCTTTTGTTCATTTAGTTATTTTCCGGCACTGTTTATCGTTGTTTTGAACCACGGAATTTACAGCCGCCGCCGCTTCACCAGCAAATTCTTGTGCCAATTCTCGTACAGCATCCTCAAGTAGCTGCCCAGCGCCATTGGCATCATTCGAGTTGGTATTTACCTAGCATATGTTCCCAATC
>CAKZNA010000308.1 GCA_937129355.1 uncultured Sphingomonadales bacterium
CACTTAGATATCTGTCAAAACTATAGTGGCCGAGCATCCAGCCCAAGATGCCATCACCTGCGCTGGCATTATCGATACGGTATTTTCCGGCTGGCAGCGCCTCACAAAGCGGTGCAAGGCACCAATGCTCAACGTCATCTTTATCCGCAACACCTGCAACGACCGCGAATTGGACGTCCCCTTCCACAGGCAGCACAGCGTGACTTCCCGCACCACCATCAAAGGATTGCGCGGCCACGGCATCGCGGATATTCGCGGCCTGCGCGCCAAGCCATTCGTCAAAGCTGCTACGGTCGATGAGCGAAATATCAATAGCCTCTTGGCCATTATCAGGCTGGATCAATTCAGAAAAATCAGTCATGAACGCTTAATAGCCGTTTCGAAGCCCGAGGGGGAGAGCTTTTGCACTTTGTTTTGAAAACTATTTTGCTGTTTGCATTCGCCCTGCTTGCCGCGTGCAGCGAGCCCATAATTCCAAAACCCCCGATCCCAGATGATGTCGCCAAGGTTTCGGGTGGGTTCGTCAAAGCTCTGGGCAAAGGCGACTTGGAAACAGCACGTAAGTTTGTTGCGCCAGATTCGCTGGAGGATTTTGATCTAGAATTTGAAGAAAGACCGGAAAAGCTTGGCGAGATCCTCAAACTGGAACCTGTGGTTTTTCAAAAGACACCGAAGATGCTGACAGGTCCGTTCGACAATGACGTTAGAGTCATTTACGCCGCCGAGCGCAAAGGCAAATGGACCGTTATGGAAGTCGATCTTTTCTGGTTGGAAGAAGAGAAGATCGAGATCGATAGCTGGAATTTTCAAACTGACGCTGAAATGCCTGAGCAACTTAAAGCGCAGAAATTCACCCTGCAATTCATGCAATATGGCATGCCAATTGGCGGTGTGCTCGCGGCACTATTCCTGGCCCTTTTTGTCTGGCTTATCCGGCGCAAACCGCAAATCATTTCGCCTGATACCAATCCAGAATTGCGAAGATCCGCCATCACCAGCCGAAGCGGATTAAACGAAGAATAGCAATTTCAAGCTATTCAGCCGCGATCAGTTCTTCATCCACTTGTTGTTCCGCGACGCTATGTGCTTTTGAAAATACCATGATACCGTCATCGACAGGTTCTTTGGTCAATATCTTCTTCTCCGCGGCATAATTTTGCAGCACGCGCCACGGGTGCTTGTCACCATTTTTCGGAAGCTTATCAAAGCTCCTTGCAAAGTAACCGGATGAGAAATCATCAACAAATGGCAGTCGCGGCATATCCGGATCGGTTAGTTTCGGATTGGCAATCGTTGCGCCCTTTGCATCCATTGTTTTGAGCAAACGGCACACATAATCGCAGACTATATCGGTCTTTAAAGTCCAACTGGCATTCACATAGCCAAACACACTAGCCATGTTGGGAATGTCGTTAAACATCACGCCTTTATAGTTGACCTTCTGCCCCAAATCGACCTTCACGCCATCGACCGACAATTCGGTCTGGCCCAGCAGCACAAGATTTAGGCCGGTCGCGGTGACGATAATATCCGCCTCCAGCTCTTTGCCAGATTTCAGTAATATTCCGTTCTTCGTAAATTTATCAATATGATCAGTCGTAATCTCTGCTTTACCCGACTTGATGGCACTGAACATATCTTCGTCTGGAACAAGACAAAGGCGCTGTTCCCAAGGGCCATATTTTGGTTTGAAATCGGTTTCAAAATTCTCATAATCCGGCAGTAAATCGCGTGCCGCAGTTAAAAGCTTGTCGCCAACCTTGTCTGGCGCAGATCTTGCCCGCCAATATACCAGGCGCTGCATATTGATATTGCGAAAGCGGGTAATGGAATAGGCAAGTTTCTCGGGCAAAAATTTCCGCAAAAATTTGCTGAACGGATCAATTGCGGGGGCCGACACCATCCAAGTAGGCGAACGTTGCAGCATCGTCACTTTCTCTGCCGTTTCTGCCATGACCGGCACAATCGTAACCGCCGTCGCGCCCGAGCCGATAACAACCACTTTCTTGCCCGAATAATCCAGATCCTCCGGCCAATGTTGTGGGTGGATTATCTTGCCGCCAAATGCTTCTTCGCTCGGAAAGTCAGGACGATAGCCCTGATCATAATTATAATAACCAGCACACATGAAAAGGAAATTTGCGCGAAACCGTACTTCTTCACCATCCTCTTCGCGCTTTGCGGTAACCGTCCATTTTGCTTCTTCGCTCGACCAGCTAGCGCCGGTAACGCGGTGGCGGAAGTTTATATTCGACGTAATTCCATATTCATCGGCCGTTTCATGGACATATTCATGGATGGCAGGACCATCGGCAATTGTCTTTTCATTCAACCAGGGTTTGAAACGATAGCCCAGCGTATGCATGTCGCTATCCGAACGGATACCAGGATAACGGAACAAGTCCCATGTCCCGCCCATATCGGCTCGCTGTTCAAGGATGGTATAGCTCTTGTTCGGGCAATTCATCTTAAGATGCGCCGCTGCCGCGATGCCGGACAGACCAGCACCCACAATTACCATATCCAGATCGTCTTGCTCCGCCGCCGTCGCCATTTCACCTCTCCTTGAAAGGCAAACTTACTCACATGGTTGTCAATTGCAACTCAATTGAGTCAGCCAAGCAGGTTGCGCGCCTGACCTGCAATTTGTGCCAACATAGCCGGACTAGGCGTCGTCCCCTGTTGTGCGCGCTCCACCATCTGGCGGAAGCCATCCGTTTTGGACTTGTTATCCAACAGCCATTTATCGACGCTTTCTTTCAAACGATCGCCGCTACGCCGTTTGAGAAAATCAAAGCGTATGGTCTGAAAATCTCGCGCAAGGCTCGCAACCAATAGCCGCTCCCAAGGATCTTCCGGGTCCATCTGCATCGCTGCACTCTGCGCCCAGCTAAGGCCCAAAGCATCGCCCAGCCGCGTGAAGGCGGCTGTAATCTGCTTCACATCCTGCCCCTTTGCACTCGCGAGAGCGGCAAGACCTATGGATCCATCCAATTGCGCCAAGCGGACGATTTGATGAACAATATCCTCTGGCGCACCCTGCTCGACCAATCTTATCCCGAATGCCTGGGTCTGTTGCTTCATTGTTTGCGGCAGAAGGCGGTTGCGCGTCACCGACAGCTTTTTGACATAAGGGCCATAGGTAGCAATCGTTTCTGATAAACTGCGGCCTGCGACGGCGTTTCGGATGATATCCGCCATATGCGCGCGCATTTCCACGGCGATCTCGCGCAACAATTCCAGCCGGAGCGATTCTTCTATTTTTGCCTCGTCCACCGCGTTCCAAAGTTTGCCGACATCATAGATGCGTTCTGCAATAGCGAACGCCGATGCCACATTGCCAAGGTTACAGCCTTCTTCCTCTGCCAATTCAAATGGCAGCAGCATGCCGAGCCGGTTGACAATCCGGTTGGAAAGCTTGGTCGCAATAATTTCGTTGCGCAGCCGGTGTTCGAGTAATGCCTTCTTGTGTTTTTTGACCAAAGCATCGGGGAAAGCGGCCAAAAGCTCGCTCTCCATTGCAGCATGCGAGACAAAATCGGCTTCCTCAATTGCATCCTGCAGCATCATTTTCGACGTAGAAAGAAGAACGGCAAGCTCCGGCCGAACCATGCCTTTGCCGTCGATCGGCCGGCGCAATAATTCTTCATTACCCGCAATGCCTTCAACGGCCCGGTCCAGACTGCCCGATGCTTCAAAGCTCTCAATCAGCCTGACATAAGCACGTAAATCCCCCGCGCCGCCCGCTTCAGCGGTGGAAAGCGCCAGAGCTTGCAAACGGTTATCTTCAAGAACCAATTCCGAAACCCGGTCTGTCATGCTGGCAAGCAACTTAACCCGCGGCGCGTCTTTCAGCTTTCCTTCGGCCATCAGACGGTTGAGAGGAATTTTGATATTCACTTCATTATCTGAACAATCAACGCCGGCGCTATTATCGATGAAATCGGTATTCACGCGGCCACCGCGCAAGGCAAAGCTGATGCGGCCCGCTTGCGTCATGCCCAGATTGGCACCCTCACCAATCACTTTGGTTTTTAGTTCCTTCGCATTCACGCGGATGGCATCATTGGCATGATCGCCAACTTCCGAATTACTCTCGGTGGCATCCTTGATGTAAGTTCCGATACCGCCAAACCAAAGTAACTGCGCATCACATTTCAATATCGCGCGCATCAACTCCGCCGGCTCAAGCTCTTTGCTTTCAAGGCCCAGCAGTTCGCATATTTCCGGGGTAACCTTGATAGTTTTACCGCGCCGCGAAAACACACCGCCGCCTTGCGAGATCAGTTTCGAATTATAATCTTCCCAGCTTGAACGCGGTTTATTGAACAAACGCTTACGCTCTTTCCAGCTCGCCGCCGGATCGGGGTCTGGATCGATAAAGATATTCCGGTGATCAAATGCCGCGACCAGCTTGATCGATTTTGACAGCAACATGCCATTGCCGAAGACATCGCCAGACATGTCGCCGACGCCGGCCACGGTTACCGGGTCATTTTGAACGTCGATTCCCATTTCCGCGAAATGCCGCTGGACCGAAACCCAGCCGCCCTTTGCGGTAATGCCCATCGCTTTATGGTCATATCCAACCGAACCGCCGCTGGCAAAGGCATCGCCCAGCCAGAAATCATGCTCTTTTGCGATTGCATTGGCAGTGTCGGAAAAGCTCGCGGTGCCTTTATCGGCGGCGACAACGAAATAGGGGTCTTCACCATCTCTGATGACCACTTGCTCCGGATGGACCACTTTGCCTTTTACAAGATTGTCGGTGATGGAGAGCAAGCTGCGAATGAAGATACGGTAGCTTTCGGTGCCTTCTGCAAACCACGCATCGCGGTCTTCGCGTTGGTCGGGCAAGCGCTTGGGGTAAAAACCGCCCTTTGCGCCCGTAGGCACAATCACCGCATTCTTAACGCGCTGCGCCTTCATCAGACCAAGCACCTCGGTACGGAAATCATCGCGGCGGTCGGACCAGCGTAGCCCGCCGCGTGCAACCGGACCAGCGCGCAAATGGATGCCTTCAACGCGCGGGGAATAGACCCAGATTTCACGCCATGGAAGCGGTAGTGGCAGTCCCGGAATTTCTTCGCTTTTCAGCTTGAATGCCAATGCCTCCTGCCCGCTATCTGCAAAAGCATTCGTGCGTAGCGTTGCCAGAACAACCGCGTGGAAAAGCCTCAAAACGCGATCTTCATCGATGGCCAGCACATCGACCAAATGGGATTTTATCGCTCGGGATTTCTTCTTGGCTTCTTTTGCACGATCCCCAGCAAATGAGGGGTCATGCAAAATTTCAAAGCAAGCCACGATTGAGCGTGTTATTTTCGGATTTTTGGCGAGCGCATCGACAACATTGAACATGCCATAGCTGAAACCCGTCTGGCGCAGATAACGGAACCAGGAACGCAGCCAGATAACCGCACGTGGTTCAACCTCGGCAACAACCGCCAGCTGATTAAACGCATCATTTTCCGCATCCCCGTCCAGCACTTGCGACATAGCAGTTTGCAGAATTTCCGCTCGCTTCATCACATTGCGGATATTAACATCGCCGCGCGGCTTTAGCTGAAAATCGTGGATATATCCCATGTCACCGCCGGCCAGCGGCGTCGGGGTTTCCTCATCCACATCGAAACCGAAATTTTCCAGCACCGGAACCGCATCGCTAAGCGGCATGGCGCCATCTGCGTTATAGATTTTGAGCGAGAGTTGATCCTCGCCGCCTTCCTGCTGCACATAAAGACGGGCGACACGGCTATGATCGCGCTCCATTTTTATCAGCTGCATCATGTCGGTGGCAGCTTCATCGGCAGAATAGCTGTTGCGGTAATTCGCTGGCAGCGCATCGCCATATCTTTGCAGGATCACGGCAGCGCGTTTCTCGTCGGAAAGTTTCGCCAGCGATGCTTCTACGCCCGGCCCCCAGCCGCGCACCATAATATCAAGCTGGTCATCCAGCTTGGCTTCCTGAACCCGAACGCTGCGGTCCGGTAGGTCCAGTGTGAAACGGATCAATGCAAGCCCGCCATCTTCAAGGCTGAATGTCCAGCCGATGACTTTTGCCTTAGCGGCATCGGCCACAAGTTTCTGCACCGAACGACGAAGGCTGGTTGAAATATCGTCGCGCGGGACCCAGACAAAGACAAAAATATGCCGGCCCAATGGCGAGCGAACCGTCAATAGTTTTGGCCTTGGACGATCGGTAAGCGACATGGTCGTCAGGGTAATGCGCTCTATGTCTTTCTGTTTGAATGTGACGAGCAAGTCGTGTGGAAGAGACGTCAACGCATGACTTGTCGCTTTACCCGCATGGCCATTTGCCGTGAAACCGAAGCGATCTAACATCCGGTTCAGCGCCCGCCGCAGGACGGGCATTTCCGATACCGGCGTTGCCAAGGCAGCGCTTGTCCAAAGCCCCGCAATGATAGAAATCGCTGTCACCTTGCCGCCAGAAATTATTGGCACCACGATCAAATCCAGCAACACATTCCGGTGAACCGACGACACCCGATTGGCTTTTAGCATCAGCATTCGGCCCGGCGTTCGGTCAAAATGTTCAAATGCAAGCTTTACACTTGCCGCCGAAAGCAAGGCAGCATCGCCAACGCGGGCAAGCCCCAGACGCTCGCTGCTTTTGTTTGCGCGGGTCAGCCTTTCATGGGCAAGAAGCGTTAGATTATTTTCGCCGAACCATTTCAACAACTCGCCCGATTCCTTACCGGAGAGTGTATCGACATTTTCAGCTAATTTGGCCTGCAGCTTCTTCCAGTCATCAACAGCGGCACGAACATCGTCGATAACCCTCGTCAATGCAGCTTCTATTCCGCGCCGCTCTTTGGCATCCATTCGTGCCGTCTCGAAATATATGAATGATTCCAAATGGTCAGATTCATTCTTGGATGGCGCGAGGAGCTTGAACTCCCCCTTCTTGTCCCGTTTCGCCGCCAGCACAGGATGGATCAATCTATCCACTGCGATATTTTGCTCGGCCAAAAGCGCGGATGCCGAATCCACCAGAAACGGCATATCGGCATTGTTGATCACGATCCGGGTTGCTAGCCGGCCGTCTTCATTCGTGAAGCTATCGGCGGCAATATTGGCGGTTCCGCTCTCCCGGCATTTGGAAACTTCGAGGATAAAGGATGCTGCGGCCTTGCGCTGGTCTTCTCCAAACCCTTCATTCTCGCCGGGCAAGGCACCGACCGTCAGAGCCTCTCTCATTGTTTTCAAAAGAGATGAAGAAACTTTTCCGCTGCTTTTGCCACTCTTTGCCGATGCCATAAAATGCTCCAACCCCGGATAATTATTTGAATAGCTTCACCAAGCTACCATTCGCTGCATAGGTCAATTAGGTTTCAATTGAAATTATTTCCAATGCTTTTTGCGCAATATATTATGAGATATCTATTGTTGCTGGCCTGACATTGCTCCGCTAGCGTGCAGAAAAATTTTGGGGAGAGATTTTCGATGTTTGCATTCTGGTTCAAGATACCGCTTTGGCAGCGGGTCGTTGCAGCATTGATATTGGGTATCGCCACAGGCTTCCTTTGGGGTCCGGATTCAGCGAGCCTGAAATGGATTGGTGATTTCTTCATCAAAGCGGTAAAAATGCTTGTCGTTCCCCTGATCTTCTTTTCACTGGTATCGGGCGTCGCCGCAATTGGCGACATTCGCAAACTAGGCCGCGTGGGTGGCCGCGCAATGCTGCTTTTCATTGTCACCGGGCAAATCGCGGTATGGCTCGGCCTTGCAATGGGCACCTTTTTTGGTCCCGGCAAAGGATTGGACACGAGCGCAATCGAACGCGGAGACACGCCTCCGCCAAATGATACCACGTGGCAAGAGATGGTTTTGTCGATGGTGCCAGAAAGCCCGGTTCAGGTAATGGCCGATGTACAGGTTTTGCCGCTTATCGTATTCGCGCTGCTCGTCGGCATCGGTATTTTGATGGCCAAAGAAGAAGGTGAACCGGTCGCGAAAATCTTCGATAGCGGCGCAGTCATTATGCAAAAAGTGACGATGATCGTCATGGAGCTGACACCATTTGGCGTCTTTGCACTGATGGCATGGGTGGCCGGCGTATTGGGGCTGGATGCACTGCAATCGCTCGCTAAGCTGGTGGCGCTTAACTATATCGGCTGCCTGATTATCATCTTCGTTATCTATTCGGCGATGATCAAATTCCTCGCCAAATTGCCGGTCCGCGACTTTTTCCGCGGCATTGTTGATGCAATGGCGGTCAGTTACTCTACCGCCTCATCCAACGCGACTATCCCGGTTACGTTGCGCTGCACACAGAGAAACCTAGGCGTATCGCGAAGCGTTTCCAGCTTTGTTGTCTCACTCGGCGCAACGATAAACATGAATGGCACCGCCATGTATATGGGCCTTGCAACCTTGTTTGGCGCGCAGATTTTCAATGTTGATTTGAGCATGGGTGACTATCTGATGATTTCGATAACCGGCACGCTCGGCGCCATTGGCGCGGCGGGTATTCCGGGGTCCGGCCTGATCATGATGGCATTGGTGTTCGGCAGCGTCGGCGTTCCGCTGGAAACGATTGCATTTGTTGCAGGCGTGGACCGGATCATGGATATGATGCGCACGACTACAAACGTTTCGGGTGATGCCGCTGTCGCGACAACCGTCGCGGCGATGACGGGCGAAATTGATCGAGAGGAAATGATCAGCGCTGATGATATTTAGGGCTGTTGCTGCCTAAGGCTGGATGGTTATCTTCGCCCCATCGGGCACTAGCTTCCAGATCTGCTGAATTTCAGCATTGCTTAGCGCGATACAGCCATCGGTCCAATCGCGCGCAATGGTTGGTCCGGTATAGCCGTTTGGCTGACCATGAATGAAAATATCGCCGCCCGCCGATTTGCCTTTTGATTGCGCAAAAGCCGTATCAGCTGCATTGGGATAGGATACCCGCAGGCTAAGGTGATAGCTGCTGCCCGGGTTACGGCCATCGATAGTATAGTCACCCTCCGGCGTTTTTTCGTCGCCTTCAAATTGCTTGTGGCCATTTGGCGCATCGCCAAAGCGAATATTGGCATAGCGCGCAATTTCGGTTTGGCCGTCAAATAGAATTAGCGTCCGGTCGCTCTTGTCGACAACTATTTTATTGGCCTTAACCCCATCCTTCACGACCGGTAGCGAGGACGCCGGTTTCGCTGGTTCAGGAACAGAAACCACTTCCGGAACATCAACTTGCGCTTCTGTACTAACCGGTTCGACCTTCTGCTGGCTGCAGGCAGTCAGAGATAGCAGGCCGATCAGAAGCAGCTTTTTAATCAACAAATGGATCCTTCACCAAAATCGTGTCTTCGCGCTGGGGCGATGTTGATACTAGCGAAACGGGGCATTGGATCAACTCTTCGATGCGGCGCACATATTTGATCGCTTGCGCGGGAAGATCGGCCCAGCTGCGCGCGCCAGCCGTGGTGCCTTCCCAGCCATCCATTTCTTCATAAATCGGTTCGACCTTATCTTGATCGGCGGCATGCGGCGGAAGATAGTCATATTCGATATTGCCGATTTTATAGCCTGTGCAAATTTTGATTTTATCAAATCCGTCGAGCACATCGATTTTGGTGAGCGCTATGCCGGATACGCCGGAAACTGCGCAGCTTTGGCGCACAAGCACTGCATCAAACCAGCCGCAACGCCGCTGGCGTCCGGTGACCACGCCAAATTCATGGCCAAGTTCGCCAAGCTTCTGCCCCACATCATTCAGCTGTTCAGTAGGGAAAGGCCCCGAACCCACGCGCGTTGTATAGGCTTTCACAATTCCCAGCACGAAACCCACTGCATTTGGCCCGACACCCGATCCGCCAGATGCTGTGCCTGCTATCACATTGGAAGATGTCACGAATGGGTAGGTGCCGTGATCAATATCGAGCAGCACACCTTGCGCGCCTTCAAACAGGATCCGTTTACCTTCGCTCTTTGCCTGATTCAGCGTGCGCCAAACCGGCTTTGCAAAAGGCAGCACATAAGCTGCGATATCCATCAGATCATCGATCAAGCGTTTGCGGTCAATTGGCGGCTGATCAAATCCAGCGCGCAAAGCGTCATGATGCGCGCAAACACGGTCAAGCTGCGCTTCCAAATCATCCAGATGCGCAAGATCGCACACACGGATCGCGCGGCGACCGACCTTATCTTCATAAGCAGGACCGATGCCGCGGCGCGTCGTACCAATTTTGCCCGAACCAGAAGCATCCTCGCGTAGGCCATCCAGATCACGGTGGAACGGAAGGATTAACGGACATGTTTCGGCGACCATCAAATTTTGCGGATTAATATCGACGCCTTGGTCTTTCAATTTCGCAACCTCGTCGCGAAAATGCCAGGGATCGAAAACCACGCCATTGCCGATGGCCGACAAAGTACCGCGAACAATACCCGACGGCAGTAGTGAGAGTTTATAGACCTTCTCGCCAACAACCAGGGTATGCCCGGCGTTGTGACCACCCTGAAAGCGCGCAACGACATCCGCGCGGCTCGCGAGCCAATCGACAATTTTGCCCTTGCCTTCATCGCCCCATTGGGCACCGATAACGGTCACATTCGCCAAGAAAATTTCCCTTCGTCAGGCTGTAATGTCCAAACGGCTTTGCCCTAGTCCTACGCCGGAGATTCGTCCAGCATTACAATTTGCGACAATTTGAGACTTTACTGTGCGCGTGCCAATTTGCATCTTCATCCACAATTTTTCGGAGAATAGTTATGCGCAAATTGTTGCTTGTCTTATTATCAACCGGGCTCTTATTGCCAATGGTTGCCTTCGCACAAAAAAGGTTGCCTCGCGAATGCAGACAAGAAATTCGGCAGCTTTGCGGCCAATCAAATGGACGGCGTGCAAAGATTGAATGCCTGCGCAAAAAATCTGGGCAGCTTTCCCAACATTGCCACAGCGAGTTGAAGGCACGCATCGGCGCAAAGCGCAAAGGTCGGCAAAAGCGAAGCATTGGGAAGCAATCAGCCTTCAACGCTTCTGAATATTCTTACGGCACCCACGAGAAACAGAAACTTGATTTTTTTGGCGTGGAAAACAGCCGCAATGCGCCGTTGATAGTGTTCGTCCATGGCGGCGGCTGGTCCCTTGGTGACAAGAAGGGGCGCAACGAGAATAAATCCGCATTCTATAACGGACTTGGTTACGCATTCGCATCGCTCAACTATCGCCTTGTTCCCGAGACTAAACCCGATGGTCAAGCAGCCGATATAGCCGATGCAATCGCTTATCTGCGCAAGGACAGCACCAAGCTTGGGTTTGACCCGAATCATATTGTCTTAATGGGCCACAGCGCCGGGGCCCATCTTGCTGCAATAGTTTCAACAGACACATCCTATCTCGAAAAAGCGAATGTGCCGCTTTCTTCGATAGCCGGCACCATATTGCTGGATGGGGCAGGATATGATGTTGAAAAACAGATGAAGCAGCCGGGAACGAAACGGTTCCTCAAGCGCATGTTTGTTGCCGCATTTTCCAACAATAAAACAACCCAGCGCCGTCTTTCACCTGTCAATCATGTGTCGACCCCCAACGGTTCAAACTGGCTAATCCTTCATGTCGCATCACGCGCAGACGCAAAGGAACAATCGGAATTGCTGGGCAATAAACTTCAACAGAACAGAGCCAAAGTAACGGTAACCGCGATACCAAACAGCAGCCACCGTTCGATCAACAAAGATGCAGGGACGTCTGGCAGCGCAGTCGGTAACGAAATCACTGCGTTCCTAAAGCGTGTTTTATAGCATGGTAGCTTTGCCGCCGGACAGGATATGCGTACATCCCAGCGCCTTCGCATCGTCATTTTCGTCTAACGCAGCAACCGCAATCCAACCTTCACTGCGAAGTTGCGCGGCTTTGGACGGGAGCGTGCCCAGAGGAAGGAAAAGAAATTTCTCGTCGCCATCTTGTGCTGCGTTTTCAACCAACGGGTCGGGATAGAGCGAGAAGCCGGTCGCTGCTTCTCCAACGCCATCATCACTTTCTATTTGATAGGTGCCACCGCGTCCAAGCGCGACTGCATAACCTTCGGCAAATAAAGTAAAACCAAACCAGCTTTGATATTCAAAACCGTGACGTTCCGTCGGGTCCAGCGTTATAGATGCTCGATCCCCAATGCGCTCGGCAATATCTTCCAGCGCCTGAAGTCGCGATGCGAGTATATTGTCGCTATCCAGTTCTTTCAGTTTGGCAATTGCATCATCGAACGGCCCCATCGCTTCAAGCAAAGGAAGATAAGCCTCTGCTCCGATTTCACGAAGAGCTCCTGCATCCTTCATATCCAACTCGTTACGCACGGCTTCAACATTGCCTGCGTCGAGCGGAAGTGATTTTTCGGCCAGCGTTTCAACAAGATCGGGCAGCGTGAAATCCACCGTGATATTTTTGATACCAGCAGCTTCCAATGCCTCGACCGCGACTGATACGATTTCCGCCGCCGCCGCGACGCTGTCGCTGCCGACCAGTTCGGCACCAAGCTGTGATAGTTCACGTTCCGGACGCAATTGATTGGCGCGCAGGCGGAGGACCGGACCTTGATAGGATAGCCGCAATGGGCGGGGAGCAGATGCAAGCTGGCTGGACGCGAGCCTGCCGACCTGCATCGTAATATCGCTACGCAATGCCAGACTGCGCCCCGTTACGGGATCGGTGAAACGCAGCAATTTGTTGCGCGCGCCCTCCCCCATCCGTGCCGCTAGCGTACTTTCATGCTCTACCAGAGGCGGCGCGACGCGGGCATAGCCATAGCCCGCCATCACATCCAGCATAGCGCGGCTAATGGCCGCCTGCTGGCTGGCATAGGGCGGCAAGCGGTCTCGGAACCCTTCGGGAAGTAAGCTGGATGAATCGCTTGTCATGATTGTCACTCTATTAGCCCATTGCCGGGCTAACGGAAGCGGGAATCAGAAGCTGAGTGCCTTCACGGTTTTCACACCATCAAGTTTACAGACCGACGCAAGCACCGTTTCATCAATGTTGGAATCCATGCTGAGCAGCAAAATTGCCTCCCCGCCCGATTTACGGCGGCCAAGATGGAAGGTGCCGATATTCAGCCCGGCCTCGCCCAAGGTCGAACCCACGCGGCCAATAAAGCCCGGTGCATCTTCATTCACGATATACAGCATGTTGCCTTCAAGCTCAGCTTCCATACCGATTCCGAAAATCTCGACCAAACGCGGCTGATTGTTGCCAAACAAGGTCCCTGCAACCGACTTTTCTCCGGCCTCGGTACCTACGGTCACGCGGATCAATGTCTGATACGCACCTTCCTTCTCATGCCGGATTTCACGGACGTCCAGCCCGCGTTCTTTGGCGAGATAGGGCGCGTTGACCATGTTTACGGTGTCAGAATAGCGCTGCATCAATCCAGCAAGAACCGCACCGACAATCGGTTTGATGTTCAGCTGCGCCGCCGCGCCTTCAACTTCGACGGCTATGTCAGTGAGATTGTCGTGCGCTAGCTGCCCAACAAGGCTGCCAAGCTTCTCCGCGAGAGCCATATATGGTTTCAGCTTTGGCGCTTCTTCTGCAGATAGGCTCGGCATATTGAGCGCATTGGTAACGCCGCCATTGACCAGATAGTCGGCCATTTGTTCGGCAACCTGAAGCGCCACATTGACCTGCGCTTCGCTCGTGGAGGCGCCGAGATGTGGCGTACAGATGAAACCCGGCGTGCCAAATAATGGCGATTCTTTTGCGGGCTCGGTCTGAAACACGTCGAGCGCCGCGCCAGCAACCTGTCCGCTATCAAGCGCTTCTTTGAGCGCTGCCTCGTCTATCAGACCACCGCGCGCGCAGTTGATGATGCGCACGCCTTTTTTTGTCTTGGCCAGATTTTCCTTCGACAAGATATTCCGCGTCTGATCCGTTAGCGGCGTGTGCAGCGTGATGAAGTCGGCTTTCGACAGCAGGGTATCAAGGTCGGCCTTTTCAACGCCAATTTCGATCGCGCGTTCTTCGGTCAGGAAGGGGTCGAAGGCGACGACTTTCATTTTCAGACCCAACGCGCGGCTGGCGACGATACCGCCAATGTTACCTGCGCCGATCAGGCCGAGCGTCTTGCCGGTTAGCTCCACGCCCATGAAGCGGCTTTTTTCCCATTTGCCCTGTTGTGTCGATGCGTCGGCTTCAGGAAGCTGACGGGCAAGTGCAAACATCATTGCGATTGCATGTTCCGCGGTTGTGATGGAGTTACCGAAAGGCGTGTTCATCACGACCACGCCTTTGGATGATGCGGCAGGAATATCAACATTGTCGACACCAATGCCCGCGCGGCCAATGACTTTCAGATTGGTCGCGGCATCCAGGATTTCCGGCGTCGCTTTGGTCGAGCTGCGAATGGCAAGGCCGTCATAATTGCCAATGATCTTCATCAACTCTTCCGGTGTCTGGCCGGTAATTTCATCCACCTCGCAACCGCGCTCGCGGAAAATGCGAGCGGCATTGGGGTCCATCTTATCGGAAATAAGTACTTTAGGTTTTGTCATTTTCAAATTCCTGAAATTATGCTGCGAGGGCCGAACTTGTCGAAACCCCGTTCACAGCATAGAAACGCCCTGAGACAAGCTCGGGGCTGCAGTCTATTGACCGGCCTTAACTTGCGAATATGCCCATTCAATCCAGGGCAGCAGGCGGCGGACATCTTCTTCCTCTACGGTCGAACCGCACCAGATGCGCAAGGATGGCGGCGCATCGCGGTATCCGTTAAAGTCATAAGCGATATCGCGCTCATCCAGCATGCTGGCAATCTTGGCAGGAACCGCGGCCTGTGCGTCGGCATCAAGGCCATCATACCATTCGCCCTGAAATACGATGCAAACACCGGTATTCGTCCATTTGGCCGGATCGGAAACCATATTGCGGACCCACGGCGTTGCCGCAATCCAGTCATGTACGATCTGCGCATTGCGATCTGCACGGGCATGAAGCTCTGGCAATCCGCCAATGGATTTCGCCCATTCAAGCGCCGCGATATAGTCTTCCGTAGCAAGCATCGAAGGCGTGTTGATGGTCGCACCTTCAAAGATTGCGCGGTTGATCTTGTCGCCCTTTTTTACGCGGAAGATTTTGGGTAGCGGCCATTCGGCTTCGTGGCTTTCAATGCGCTCAACCGCACGCGGGCTAAGGATCAGCATGCCGTGTCCAGCCTCTGAACCCATCACTTTTTGCCAGCTATAGGTTGTGGCATCAAGCTTCGACCAATCCATCGGCTGGGCAAAAATCGCGCTCGTCGCATCGTTGATCGTCACGCCCGTCCGGTCTGCCGAAATCCAATCAGTGTCCGGGATTTTCGCACCCGACGTGGTGCCATTATAAGTGAAGACAATATCATCACCCGGATCAATTTGTGACAGATCAGGAATCTCGCCATAATCGGCATCCAGCACATTACGCTGCGGCAGTTTAAGCTGCTTTACCGCATCCTGAATCCACACATTGCCGAAGCTTTCCCATGCGGCAACGGTGGCCGGACGCGCGCTAGAAAGCGGAGCGGACGATGCAGGCGAGCAAGCTGCTTTGGCCACACCGCGCTTTTGCAGAGCAGAGCGTG
>CAKZNA010000309.1 GCA_937129355.1 uncultured Sphingomonadales bacterium
TTTGATGGTTTCACCCACAAATTTTCTCCCTGTTCGCGCCCTTGATACGCCCTCAATTCGTCATCCTGAACTTGTTTCAGGATAACACGGCAAAAAGTCAGTGACACCGATAATGTTATGCTGAAACAAGTTCAGCATGACGAGTTAATGATGGCAAGTTGGAAAGCCATCTTGCATCGCAGCAAAAGCGATGCTAGGCGCGCGGCACCGAAAGGAAGAGGCCGTTCCGGCATCCTCCTTCGCAATAATATTCCAGTCGGTATCAAGGACCTTTAAGCGTGGCAAATAACAGCGGCATTTCGGCTAGCTTAGCAGGGCGTTACGCCACGGCTTTGTTCGCTCTTGCGCAAGAGAAAAAGTCTGTCGCAAAAGTCGAAGCGAGCCTTGCCAAAGTAAGCGCCGCGCTGACCGAATCGTCCGATTTGAAAGCACTGACAACAAACCCAGCCATCTCTCGCAGCGACGCGAAAAAAGCCGTCGCGGCAGTTGCAAAAAAGATGAAGCTGGATGCACTGACTGCAAACACGCTTGGCGTGCTGGCCGATAACCGCCGGTTGGAAGAGACCGCTGCGGTCGCCACTGCATTCGCAACGCTTGCATCAAATGATCGCGGCGAAGTGACCGCTGAAGTTACCAGCGCGCGCAAATTGACGCCCGCGCAAAAGAAAGCTCTGGCCGCAAAGCTGGAAGCCCGCATGGGCAGCAATGTTGCCATCAATGAAAATGTCGACCCGTCAATCCTCGGCGGCCTTACTGTTAAAGTAGGCAGCGAGATGATCGACAGTTCGATTAAAACCCGTCTCAACTCCCTCGCGACTGCGATGAAAGGCTAAGTAGCAAAATGGATATCCGCGCCGCTGAAATTTCAAAAGTCATCAAAAACCAGATTGCCAATTTCGGCACCGAAGCAACCGTTTCGGAAGTCGGTAGCGTGCTATCGGTTGGTGATGGTATCGCCCGTATTCACGGCCTCGACAATGTTCAGGCTGGTGAGATGATCGAATTTTCCAACGGGATTAAGGGCATGGCCCTGAACCTGGAAGCCGACAATGTCGGCGCTGTTATCTTCGGCAGCGACAGCGAAATCCGCGAAGGCGATACGGTTAAACGTACCGGAACCATTGTGGACGTTCCGGTTGGCAAGGAATTGCTTGGCCGCGTCGTGGACGGCCTTGGCAATCCTATCGATGGCAAAGGCCCGCTGAAAACCAAAAAGCGCGGCCGCGTTGAAGTTAAAGCGCCGGGCATCATCCCGCGCCAAGGCGTTAGCGAGCCTATGCAGACGGGCCTGAAAGCTCTCGATGCTCTCGTCCCTGTTGGCCGCGGCCAGCGTGAGCTTATCATTGGCGATCGTCAGACAGGTAAAACTGCGGTCGCGATTGATGCTTTCATCAACCAGAAATTTGCCAATGAAGGCGGCGATGAGAAAGACAAGATGTATTGCATCTATGTCGCTGTCGGCCAGAAGCGTTCCACCGTGGCGCAGATTGTTCGCGCATTGGAAGAAAAAGGCGCGATGGAATATAGCATCGTTGTCGCTGCAACCGCTTCGGAGCCTGCACCGCTTCAATATCTCGCACCTTATACCGGTGTGACCATGGGCGAATATTTCCGCGATAACGGCATGCATGCCTGCATCGTATATGACGATCTTTCGAAACAGGCTGTTGCTTATCGTCAGATGTCATTGCTTCTTCGTCGTCCTCCGGGCCGTGAAGCTTATCCCGGCGACGTTTTCTATCTTCACTCACGTTTGCTTGAGCGTGCCGCAAAAATGTCGGACGCGAATGGCGGCGGGTCTTTGACCGCATTGCCGATCATTGAAACACAGGCTGGCGACGTTTCGGCTTATATTCCAACCAACGTGATTTCGATTACCGATGGTCAGATCTTCCTCGAAACCGACCTATTCTATCAAGGCATCCGTCCTGCGATTAACGTGGGCCTTTCGGTTTCGCGTGTTGGCTCTGCCGCGCAGACCAAAGCGATGAAGAAGGTTTCCGGTTCGATTAAGCTGGAGCTGGCTCAGTACCGCGAAATGGCTGCCTTCGCGCAGTTTGGCAGCGACCTTGATGCCTCAACACAGAAACTGCTTAGCCGCGGTGCGCGGTTGACGGAATTGCTGAAACAGAAGCAATATTCGCCGCTGCCCTTTGAAGAGCAGACATGTTCGATTTTTGCGGGCACCAACGGCTATCTCGATGATATCGAGGCGGTTGATGTGACCCGTTATGAAGATGCGATGCTCGCCGATATGCGCAGCAACCATAAAGGCATCTTGAAAGAAATTCGCGATAGCCGCGATTTGGCCGATGGCACGAAGAAGAAGCTGACTGCCGCGCTCGACAAATTCGCAAAGACTTTTGCATAATCGGGATAGATAATGGCAAGTCTCAAGGAACTTAAAGGCAGGATCGACTCGGTCAAATCGACCCAGAAGATCACCAAAGCCAAGCAAATGGTTGCAGCCGCAAAGCTGCGCAAGGCACAAGCGGCTGCCGAAGCTGCGCGTCCCTATGCCGTGCGGCTTAGTGATGTCGTTGCCTCGCTCGCCAGCAAGGTGAGCGGTGATAGCGCACCCAAACTGCTGGCCGGCAATGGTTCGGATAAACGCCACATGCTGGTTATCGTCAATACCGACAAAGGCCTATGCGGCGGTTTGAATTCCAATATTGTGAAAGAAGCCAAGGCGCAGGCAAAGCAGTTGGCATCTGAAGGCAAGGAAGTCAGCCTTTACCTGGTTGGCAAAAAAGGCCTCGCGCCATTGAAGCGCGAATTTGAAAGCCAGATTGTCCGGCATTTCGATACGTCAGTCGTGCGCAACCCCGGTTTTGAAGAAGCCGAAAGCGTTGCCGATGAACTGGTCACCATGTTTGACGAAGGCAAATTCGACGTCGCGCATTTGATCTACCCGATTTTCAAATCGGCGCTGGCGCAGGACCCGGTGACGCAGCAGCTGATCCCCGCCCCTGCCCCTGAAAATGCCGAAAGCGGCAATGCTGCGGTTGAATATGAGCCAGGCGAAGAAGAAATTCTGGAACAATTGCTCCCACGCTATGTGAAGACACAGCTATTTGGTTCCCTGCTGGAACGCGAAGCATCCGAACAGGGCGCGTCAATGACCGCCATGGATAATGCAACGCGCAATGCGGGCGACATGATCAATAAACTGACCATCCAATATAACCGCAGCCGCCAGGCCGCGATCACCACCGAACTCGTAGAAATTATTTCGGGCGCTGAAGCGCTTTAGATACCGGAAAAGAAGCAAGGAAAAGTAACCATGGCTAAAGCTCCAAAGAAAACCGCCGCCAAAAAGGCACCAGCGAAAAAAGCTGCGCCCAAAAAGGCTGCTGCGAAGAAGGCTCCTGCTAAAAAGGCCGTCGCCAAAAAAGCACCTACGAAAAAGGCTCCGGCCAAAAAGAAAAGCACGGCCAAAGCAACCGGTAGCGTTACGCAGGTTATCGGCGCTGTTGTTGACGTTCAGTTCGCTGGCGCGCTTCCGGCCATTCTTGATGCGCTGGAAACCGACAATAACGGCAACCGGCTTGTTCTGGAGGTCGCGCAGCATCTTGGTGAAAATACCGTCCGTACCATTGCGATGGATTCCACCGAAGGCCTGACCCGTGGTCAGCCCGTTTCGGCAACCGGCAACCAGATTGCGATGCCCGTTGGTCCTGAAACACTTGGCCGCATCATGAATGTGATTGGCGAGCCTATCGATGAGCGCGGCGCGATTGGTCACAAACAGACTGCACCTATTCACGCAGAGGCGCCTGCTTTCATTGACCAGTCAACCGAGACCGAAATTCTGGTCACCGGCATTAAAGTTGTCGATCTGCTCGCACCATATGCAAAGGGCGGCAAGATCGGCCTGTTCGGCGGCGCGGGTGTTGGCAAAACGGTTCTTATTCAGGAGCTGATCAACAATATCGCAAAAGGTCACGGCGGTACGTCCGTGTTTGCTGGCGTGGGTGAGCGTACCCGCGAAGGTAATGATCTGTATTACGAATTCCTCGACGCAGGCGTTATCGCCAAGGATAAAGACGGCAACCCGACCCCAGAAGGTTCAAAGGTTGCCCTCGTCTTCGGTCAGATGAATGAACCTCCAGGGGCGCGTGCACGTGTGGCGCTTTCCGGCCTGACCATCGCAGAATATTTCCGCGATGAAGAAGGACAGGATGTTCTATTCTTCGTCGATAATATCTTCCGCTTTACACAGGCTGGCTCCGAAGTGTCCGCGCTTCTTGGCCGTATTCCTTCTGCTGTGGGTTATCAGCCGACATTGGCGACCGACATGGGTAACCTTCAGGAACGCATTACATCAACCAACAAAGGTTCGATTACATCGGTTCAGGCCATTTACGTTCCTGCCGATGACTTGACCGATCCAGCACCGGCAACATCCTTTGCCCACTTAGACGCAACCACCGTTTTGAACCGTGCGATTTCGGAGCTTGGCATTTACCCTGCGGTTGATCCGCTCGATTCAACTTCGCGCGTTCTAACCGCCGATGTTGTCGGCGCAGAGCATTATGACACCGCCCGCCGCGTACAGGAAACATTGCAGAAATATAAAGCGCTGCAGGATATTATCGCCATTTTGGGCATGGATGAGCTTTCCGAAGAAGATAAGCTAACCGTGACCCGCGCGCGTAAGATCCAGCGCTTCCTGTCACAGCCTTTCCACGTTGCGGAAGTCTTCACCGGCATCTCCGGTAAATTCGTTCAGCTGGAAGACACCGTTGCTTCGTTTAAAGCAGTGGTCGACGGCGAATATGACCATCTTCCCGAAGCAGCCTTCTATATGGTCGGCGGCATCGACGAAGCGGTCGAAAAAGGTAAGCAGCTGGCAGCAGAAGCGGCCTAAATGGCTGAACTGAACCTTGATGATTGCGTCAATGACATTTGCCCTTGGTCGGGAGACCCGGTCGAGGCGGATTCATTGACGGAATATAAGGGCAAGGTTGTTGGATTTTGTAACACAGGCGGGCGAGACAAATTTGAAAAAGCGACGGCAATGTTTGATGCGGCGATACAGGATTAAGCACGATGGCATTGAAGTTTGAAG
>CAKZNA010000310.1 GCA_937129355.1 uncultured Sphingomonadales bacterium
GGCGATATTGTCTAAGGCTGGGCCTTGGCTGAGGTATCGGCCAGACAAACGAAAGGACAATGTGTCGGAGGCCGGTAGGGATGCGGCGGCGGTTAGGTTGGCGCGTTCAAAGTTCCCGAATTCCGCAGCAATGAAGCCCGTCGTCTCCTGTCCCGGCAGCACAGAGTTAAAGTTTATCGCGCCGCTGGAGGCGTTGCGGCCATAAAGGGCGCCATTGGGGCCTTTCAAAATTTCGGCACGTTCAATGTCAAATAGGAGCGGGCTGGTTTGCACATTTGTGGCTTGGTAAACGCCGTCAACATATACGGCTGCGGCTGTTGGGGTGAGGGCTTGGTGGTCAACCGCGCCAATGCCGCGCAGCTGGAAGGCAACTTGGCTGCCATTGGCAACGGCGGCTTGAAGGCCGGAAACGCGTTGGGAAAGATCTTCTGCTCCGTCAAAGTGAGATAGGTCTGTTCCGGCGACAACAGAAATGCTCAATCCAAGATCAGAGGCATTTTTTTCAATTTTTGTGGCTGTGACAATGATCTCGTCAGTTTCGGTTTGTGCAAATCCTATTTGCGGAATGAGTGCCATAAACACTGTGGACGCAGACAGGGTTGCTAGGAAATTGGAGGAAAGGGTCATTCAAATTCAATTCTACGCAGTTTCAAAACGGCGGAGGTATAGAACAACCTAAAGGTGGCAATCTAAATCAGATATTATCCACAGAAATGCCCCTCAACGGAGGAGGCAAGTAGGTGGGGGTGGGAAAATATGCTAAAACTCGCCTAGTTCTGAGGGAGTCATAGTAAAGAATTGCTCGCGATTTTGTCGCCTCATTGCTGGGTGGTCATCGTGCCTGTGCGTCGATAGTCGGGCTGTGAGCTCTGGAAAGCGTATTTGGGTGTGATAAACGGCTTGCACAAAAGCGAATCTCGCATTAGGTAGCGCGCAACTGACGCGACCCCTGTCTTGGCGGTCGCTTTTTTGATGAATGCTCATCGACGTTTTTAATGGAGGCTAGTATGGCTGTCCCTAAGAGTAAAATCTCAAATTCCCGTCGCGGCATGCGCCGTGCGCACGACTCCTTGACCGCCGTAAACTACGTCGAAGACAAGGATAGCGGTGAACTGCGTCGTCAGCACCACATCGACCTGAAAACAGGCATGTACCGTGGTCGTCAGGTCCTAACACCAATAGACTAGGTCTTCTGTCTTTTTTCAAGACTGAAACTCTAACCTACATATATATCGGAGCCTCCCATGGTTGAAATTGAAACAGTTTTCGCCAGGGAAATCCTGGACAGTCGCGGTAATCCAACACTCGAAGTCGACATTACACTTGTCGACGGTTCGTTTGGTCGTGCGGCTGTACCCTCTGGCGCATCAACAGGTGCCCACGAAGCCGTAGAGCTTCGCGACGGCGACAAGAGCCGTTATCTCGGCAAAGGCGTTCGCCAAGCCGTTCTCAACGTAAATACTGAAATTGCTGACGAGATCGAAGGTCTCGACGCAGAAAACCAACGCGGCATCGACGCCATCTTGATCGCTCTTGATGGGACAGAGAATAAAGGCCGTCTTGGCGCTAACGCAATGTTGGGCGTGTCTTTGGCTTTGGCTAAGGCTGTTGCAGATTCGCAGCAAATTCCACTTTACCGTTATGTTGGCGGCGTGAGCGCGCATGTATTGCCTGTGCCAATGATGAATATCATCAATGGCGGCGAGCATGCCGATAATCCTATAGATTTTCAGGAATTCATGGTGATGCCTGTCGGTGCCGATAGTATTGCAGAGGCAGTGAGATGGGGCGCAGAAATTTTTCATACCCTTAAAGCAGGTCTTCACGAAAAAGGTCTGGCGACTGCGGTTGGCGATGAAGGTGGGTTTGCACCCGATTTGGCATCAACGCGCGATGCTCTCGACTTCATTATGACGTCGGTAGAGAAGGCCGGTTTTAAAGTCGGTGAAGAAGTGGTTTTGGCGCTCGATTGCGCGGCTTCTGAATTTTTCAAAGACGGCAAATATGAAATTTCAGGTGAAGGGCTTTCGCTGTCCCCTTCGGAAATGGCAGACTATCTCGCTGCGCTTTGTAAAGACTATCCGATCCGTTCGATTGAAGATGGTTTGGACGAAGATGATTTTGAAGGCTGGAAGGCTGTAACCAAAACTATTGGCGCAGAAGTGCAGCTTGTCGGCGATGATCTATTCGTAACCAATCCCACACGCCTTTCTATGGGAATAGAGCAAGGAATGGCCAATAGCTTGCTGGTAAAGGTCAACCAGATAGGAACGCTTACAGAGACTTTAGAAGCGGTATCCATGGCGCAGCGTGCGTCATTCACAGCGGTTATGTCGCATCGGTCCGGAGAAACCGAAGATGCAACAATTGCTGACTTGGCGGTTGCAACAAATTGCGGGCAAATAAAGACTGGAAGCTTGGCGCGCTCAGATAGACTGGCTAAATATAACCAGCTTATCCGGATTGAAGAAGAGCTTGGTAGCGCCGCGCGCTATGCTGGTCATTCAATTTTCGCTTAGGGACGACTTGCACGACTCAATTTTCTGTGGTGCTATTGAATAATGGCGAGGCGTAGAAAAAAACCAGCAATCATCCAGTCGGTTGTTATCCCCGGGCTTTCGCTGCTCGCGTTGCTGGGAATCGCCACTTATGCCTTGTTGGGGCCTACGGGAATTATAGCTTGGACCGACTACCGAGCGGCCTTGAAAGAACGTAGTCTAGAGCTCGCGTCACTAGAGAAGGAGCGCGATGCGCTTCGTAATCGGCAAAGACTTTTGAAGAGCGATGAGGTTGATCCCGACTATGCCGGAGAGTTGCTGCGGAAGGAACTGAATGTCGTCGCACCGGACGAAATTGTCGTGCCGATGAAATAGTTGCACAAGAAACCGTAATAATCTTTCAAAAGCCCTTCCAAAACACGCGTAGTTTCACTAGTTAGAATGTTAGTAATCCCTAGCGGAATATGACGCTCAACGTGATTGGGCCTATCAAAGGAATATGGCTTGGCAAAAGCAGCAGCAAAGAAGAAGGCAGCAAAGGGCAAATCCGCCAAAAAGGCGATTGCAAGCTCTGCCGATAGTCGCCCTAATCGCGAATGGCCGGATATTCCTGAAAGCTATGACGCGAATAAGGAAGAACTGCTCGAATTCTATAAGCAAATGCTGCTCATTCGCCGGTTTGAGGAGAAAGCAGGGCAGTTATATGGTTTAGGCCTGATCGGCGGTTTCTGCCATCTCTATATCGGGCAGGAAGCGGTTGCCATTGGCCTGCAATCGGCGCTGACGCCCGGCAAGGACAGTGTGATTACCGGCTACCGCGATCATGGGCATATGCTTGCCTATGGCATTGATCCCAATGTCATTATGGCCGAGCTAACCGGACGCGCTGCCGGTATTTCAAAGGGCAAGGGCGGGTCGATGCATATGTTTTCGACCGAGCATAAATTTTACGGCGGCCACGGCATTGTCGGCGCGCAGGTTTCCCTCGGCACAGGATTGGCTTTCAAGCATAAATATGCCGATGATGGCGGCGTTTGCCTTGCCTATTTTGGCGATGGCGCGGCCAATCAGGGTCGGGTTTATGAGAGCTTCAACATGGCCGAGCTTTGGAAATTGCCGATAATATTCGTGATTGAGAATAACCAATATGCAATGGGCACCAGCGTGAACCGCGCATCGTCCGAAGATCAGCTTTTTCGGCGCGGCGAGAGCTTCCGCATTCCCGGCATTCAGGTCGATGGCATGGATGTGCTCGCCGTCCGCGGTGCAGCCGAGACCGCACTCGATTGGGTGCGCGGCGGCAAGGGGCCGATATTGCTGGAAATGAAAACCTATCGCTATCGCGGCCATTCGATGTCGGACCCGGCCAAATATCGCAGTCGGGACGAAGTGCAATCGGTCCGCGAGAAGAGCGATCCGATCGAGGGTCTGAAAGCGGAATTGACCAAAGCCGGCGTGAAAGAAGAAGAGTTGAAGGCGCTGGATAAAGGGATACGTCAAACCGTCAATGCAGCGGCTGATTTTGCAGAAAATTCGCCAGAGCCGGAATTGCCCGAACTCTACACCGATATTCTGGTAGAGAATTACTGATGGCTATTGAACTTAAAATGCCCGCTCTTTCCCCGACAATGGAAGAAGGCACGCTTGCCAAATGGCTGGTGAAGGAAGGCGATGAGGTCGCGTCGGGTGATATTTTGGCGGAGATTGAAACCGACAAAGCGACAATGGAATTTGAGGCAATCGATGAAGGCACGGTCACGTCTATATTGGTTGCCGAAGGAACGGATAATGTTCTTGTCGGTACAGTTATAGCGACAATTGCAGGTGAAGATGATGGCGATGTTGTCGTTGAAGCTCCAGTTACACCCACCGAAATTCAGGACCATGCCGACAAAACTGAACCCGTTGCAGTCGTTCCAGCAGAGCCGCCTAAAATAGCTGCAGACCCTTCAATTCCGGAAGGTACAGCGATGCAAACGCTGACCATACGTGAGGCATTGCGTGATGCTATGGCCGAAGAAATGCGCGGCGATGATCGTATTTTCGTGATGGGCGAGGAAGTCGCGGAATATCAGGGCGCTTACAAGGTTACGCAGGGTCTGCTCGACGAATTTGGTGACAAGCGCGTTATCGATACACCGATAACCGAGTATGGCTTTGCCGGTATTGGTACCGGCGCGGCAATGGGCGGCTTGCGACCTATCGTTGAATTTATGACCTTCAATTTTGCCATGCAAGCGATTGACCACATCATCAACAGTGCGGCAAAAACCAACTATATGTCGGGCGGGCAGATGCGCTGTCCGATTGTGTTTCGCGGACCAAATGGCGCAGCGGCAAGGGTCGGGGCGCAGCATAGTCAGAATT
>CAKZNA010000311.1 GCA_937129355.1 uncultured Sphingomonadales bacterium
AGTTGTAGTGGATTCGCCGATGGCGAAGAAGGCAACGCAGGTCTATAGCCGTTGGAGAGAGGAGCATGATGAAGCATACGGCTTCCATAGAAACGGGAACGTATTTTGTTGTAAGGGTTGTATTACTCATGTTTTCCTCTATTTAGCGAAAGAATTGAACGGGGTTAACTTAAACACCGAATCTGAATATACAATCCATTCAAAAATAAAGAGTTTCGATTTTAACGGGGGGATTAGAAAATCTCTTAACGTCCGTTAAGCAGAAAATCGTTTAAATTTCAATCAATTGCGGGAGAGAATTAGCCTCGATTCATTTGGTAATGGATATGGGGCTGGGGTTGAAATAGTGGTTGGTCAAAAAAACTTGAATCAGCTCTGCTTCTTTGGATAAAAAACCAGGGTTGGGCGCTGAAGACCACTAAGAAGTATTATGACGGATGATGTGAAAAAAATCAACTAAGTTTAGCCATGTTAAACAATTGTTTTACTGGGACCGGGTTATTACCAATCTTTCACGGCTACGAAACTTTTTTTGTGGCGCTAAATACGATAGATTAATCTCCACCAAAAATATGAATCATATCGAACTACCGAAAAATTTGTTTGCGGGAAAAACTGCTGTGATCACCGGTTCTTCGCGCGGGATTGGAAAGGCGATCGCGGAAGAGATGGCACTACATGGTGCCAAAGTGGTTATCTCCAGCCGCAAACAGGATGCGTGCGATGCCGTCGCGGCAGAGCTCAATGCCAAGCATGGTGATGGTACGGCCATTGCCATTGCAGCCAACATCTCTTCAAAAGATGATCTGCAAAATCTCTGCAACGAAACACGCGCCGCGTTTGGCAAGATTACCGCCTTGGTCTGCAACGCAGCATCCAACCCCTATTACGGTCCGGCGGGCGGGATTACCGATGATCAGTTCCGCAAGATTATGGACAATAACATCCTGTCCAACCATTGGCTGACCCATATGGTATCTGATGAAATGCAGGAAGCCGGGGCGGGTTCGATCACCATCATATCATCCATTGGCGGCCTGAAAGGTTCCAACATATTGGGTGCATACGCGATATCCAAGGCAGCCGATATGCAGATGGCGCGCAATCTGGCCGACGAATTTGGCCCCAAGGGCGTGCGGGTGAATTGCATCGCGCCGGGTCTGATTAAAACCGACTTTGCACGTGCGCTTTGGGAAGATCCCGAAACGCTGGAAATTTCAACGCGTCGTTCTTCGCTCCGCCGTATTGGCGAGCCGGAAGAAATAGCAGGGGCAGCCGTTTTTCTGGCCAGCCGTGCGGGCGGATTCACAACCGGACAAACCATCGTCATTGACGGCGGCAATACATCAAGCGGAGGATAAAATGGGTGCTTTGACAGGCAAAATAGCCATCATCACTGGCGCAGCTTCAGGCATTGGCCGCGCATCTGCGCTCCGCTTTGCCAAGGAAGGCGCGAAAGTCGTGCTCGGCGATTGGAGCGATAGCGTGCATGAAGTCGCCAAGGAAATTGGCGATGCCGCCACCGCGATGCAGATCGATGCGGGCAAGGAAGATGATGTCGCCGCAATCGTCAAACTCGCGCTCGATACGCATGGCCGGATTGATGTAGCTTTCGCCAACGCCGGCATTTCCGGCGGCATGGAAGGCATCTTCGACAATACAGTCGAGAATTTTACCGAAGTGCTTCGCGTCAACCTGATCGGTCCCTGGCTAATGGTGAAGCATGCTGGCAAGGCAATGGCGGATTCAGGCAACGGTGGTTCGATCATTCTAACCGCCAGTGTTGCTGGCATCCGGTCTGGTGCAGGTGGCCCGCCTTATTCAGCTTCGAAAGCTGGCGTCATCAACCTGACCAAAGTTTCGGCACAGCAAATGAGCGAGACTAACGTCCGCGTGAACGCGATCTGTCCGGGCCTAACCGAAACCGGCATGACCAAGCCGACATTCGACTATGCCAAGGAAAAGGATGTGATGCATAAAGTGGGCCGGCTCAATCCGCTACGCCGCGGTGCACAGCCGGAGGAGCTATCCAATGTGGCTTTGTTCCTCGCATCGGATGAGGCCAGTTATGTCAACGGACAGGCAATCGCAGTCGATGGCGGCCTTTCCAGCTCGCATCCCGTCACGCGTCAACTTACAGGACAGACAGCAGTATAATGCACGGAACAACTGAACAGCAAAATCTGGGTTTCCTTCCCGACCGGCTCGACCGGATCGGAGAGCATATCCAATCGAAATATCTGGATAGCGGAAGGCTCCCATTTGCCTCGGTGCTCATCGGGCGCGGAGATGAAGTTGCTTACCAGTGGCGCTCTGGCGTGGATGAAGATGCGATCTTCCGCATTGCGTCCATGACCAAACCGATAACCACAATTGCCTTCATGCAATTGGTCGAGCAGGGCAAGGTCGCGCTGTCCGATCCGGTGGCCAAATATATCCCGGAATTTGCCGATTTGGGCGTGTTTGAATCGGGCGGCGGCAATGTTCCTTTTATGACGCGGGTGCCGACAGAACCGATGAAAATCATCGACCTGCTGCGCCACACGTCCGGGCTTACTTATGGTTTTCAGGAACGCACGCCTGTCGATGCGGCTTATCGAAAATCAGAACTCGAAGACTGGATAAAGGTTCAGGGCGATGATGATTTCATCGCAAGGCTTTCGCAAATGCCGCTCGATTTTGATCCGGGCAGCAGCTGGAATTATTCGGTTTCGACCGATGTGCTGGGCGTTATCGTGGCGCGTATTTCGGGCATGAGCCTGGGCGAATATTTCGCGGCGAATATATTTGAACCGCTCGGCATGACGGACACGGACTTTGCTGTTCCAAAAGATCAGGCAAAGCGCATTCCCGATTGTTATGTCTTTAACGCCAAGACCAAGATGAAACCCTATGATGCGCCGGGCACGGACAGCGCCTGGGCTGGAAGCGCCAATTTTCAATCCGGCGGCGGCGGCCTCGCCTCGACCGTTGCTGATTATCACCGCTTTTCGCGCATGCTGCTCAACGGCGGTGCTCTTGACGGCGCTCAGATTATCAGCCCCAAGACATTGGAACTGATGACCGCGAACCACTTACCTGGCGGCGGCGATTTGACGCAACATTCCAAATCACTGTTTAGCGAAGCGGAAAATGCGGGTGCCGGGTTCGGCCTTGGCTTTGGCGTCACCATCGACAATGCGGCGACAATGGTTCCGGGGTCAACGGGCGATTATTATTGGGGCGGGATGTTCTCGACCGCCTTTTTCGTCGATCCGGTGGAAGATATCATCATGATATTCATGACGCAATTGATGCCGTCCAGCACCTATCCCGTGCGCCGCGAGATCAAGACGTTGCTATATTCGGCCTTTGCCGCCTGAATTTCGCCGGCCTGAACATTTGAAGGAAAGAAAAATGCAATCCGTTACCACCCAAATTCATGACGATGTCCTCGAAATTCTGGTCAATAACCCACCAGTCAACGCACTCAGCTGGCATGTGCGGCAGGGATTGAGCGACGGTATCGAAGAAGCGCTAGGCAATGATGCGGTGAAGGCCGTTGTGCTGCGCTGCGACGGACGGACATTTATCGCCGGCGCCGACATTACCGAATTTGGCAAACCGCCGCAGGGACCGGATTTCAATGCGGTGCTGAATATGTTTGAAACAGCGGGTAAACCAATCGTCGCTGCAATTCACGGCACGGCTTTGGGAGGCGGCCTAGAAACCGCGATGGTGTGCCACTACCGCGTGGCCGTCCCTTCGGCAAAACTGGGCGTACCCGAAGTAAAGCTCGGCCTGCTCCCGGGTGCTGGCGGAACGCAGCGATTGCCGCGTATTGTCGGTGTGGAACAAGCAGCCATCATGTGCGCCCTTGGCGTGCCAATCTCGGCCAAGAAGGCGCTTGAGACCGGATTGGTTGATAGCATAGCGAGCGAAGATAGTTTGGCCGAAGATGCGATTGCCTTTGCGCGCCAAATGATTGCCGAAGGACCACGCCCCTCGCGCGATCGTCCAATCACTGGCGACACTGCCATCATCGATGAACTGAAGGCAAAGAATGCGCGGCGTTGGAAAGGCTTTGAAGCGCCTTATGCCAATCTTGCCTGCGTCGAAGCCGCAACAAGGCTTCCCTTTGACGAAGGCATGAAATTTGAGCGAGCTGAATTCACCAAGCTTATGGGCGGTTCGCAATCGGCGGCGCAGCGCCATATGTTCTTCGCCGAACGCCAAGCCGCAAAGATTGACGGCCTGCCCAAAGATACGCCGCTACGCGATATCAAAAAAGTTGGCGTCATTGGCGCTGGCACGATGGGCGGCGGCATTTCGATGAATTTCCTCGCCGCGGGAATCCCGGTGACGATAGTAGAGATGGCAAAAGAAAATCTCGACCGCGGCGTGGGAGTTATCCGCAAGAATTACGAAAACTCAGCCAAAAAGGGTCGCTTCACGACTGAGAAAGTCGAGGCCATGATGGGGCTGCTCACACCGTCGCTGTCGATGGATGATCTGGCTGACTGCGATCTGGTGATCGAGGCGGTTTACGAGAGCATGGACGTAAAGAAAGAAGTGTTTGGCGCGCTGGACAAGATTGTCAAACAAGGCGCTATCCTTGCATCCAACACCAGCTATCTGAATGTCGACGAAATCGCTGCATCAACCTCGCGCCCGGGCGATGTGCTGGGTATGCATTTCTTCTCGCCTGCCAATGTTATGAAACTACTCGAAGTCGTGCGCGGCGAAAAGACCGCCGACGATGCGCTTGCAACTGCAATGGCCATCGGCAAAAAAATCGGCAAGGTCGCGGTGGTGGCGGGTGTCTGTCACGGATTTATCGGCAACCGTATGCTGTCCGAACGGCAGCAGCCAGCCATTCAATTGCTGATGGAAGGCGCTACGCCGCAACAGATAGATGACGTACACACGGATTTCGGCATGCCAATGGGACCTTTCCAAATGAGCGATCTGGCAGGGCTAGATATCGGCTGGCACCGTGACCCAAGCAAGATTGAAACAATCCGTGAGGCGCTATGCGCGGCGGGACGTTTCGGCCAGAAAAACGGTAAGGGCTTCTATGATTATGACGAGAAGCGCCAACGGACAGTAAGCGAAGAGGCACTGGCAATCATTGAAGACTTCCGGTCCAAATCAAACCTTCCAAAGCGCGAGATTACCGATCAGGAAATCATCGAACGCACGCTCTATCCGATGGTCAATGAAGGGTATAAAATCCTGGAAGAAGGAAAGGCGCAGCGTGCATCCGACATCGATGTTGTTTGGATCTATGGCTATGGCTGGCCGGTCTATCGCGGCGGCCCGATGTTCTGGGGCGATCTGGAAGGCGCGGGCAAAATCGTTGAGGCGCTGGAACGCCATAATATCGATGTCGCCGACAGCTTGAAGGCGAAGGCGTAAAAAAGGGCGCTCCTTCCGCAAGGGAGAAGCGCCCGATAGCTTAGTATTTGCGACGCTAGCTCAGCTGAATGAAATCAACATTGCCGTTCGACACACCGCAATCAAAACTACGATTGTCGGAAAGAACGCCGCTTACGCGCCAGCCAGCACCGTCGCGTGTGGCGGAGCGAACTTCATTTACGCGGGTGCCTTCACCAGCGCTGCGTTCGGCGGCATCGCTGCATGTGCTAACGGCTGAACCGATGTCATTGCCGTTGGAAGCAGGCGGAGGTGCTTGATCCGGATAGCGTTCAGCCGGATAATCGTTACGTTCGGCCCGGCGATCACGGTCGCGCTTATTCGATTTGCTAGCCGCATCTGCGATAATCGCGATACCTGCCAATATGCCGATACCGGCAATGATATCGCCAGCATCAACACGGTTGCGGCGGCGGCGATGGCGCCAACGACGATATTCCGAAGCCTCTTCCAGCACGCTGCCATCATGTCCGGTGGCGGCTGCTTTGGAAATATTTGGAATTGCGAAAGCCGGTGTTGCGCTTGTCGCCAGCATAGCGGCGATTACCGATGAAGCGGCAAATTTCCTGAAATTGGTCATAGTCTTATTCCCCGTTGGCGTAGGTCGCGCCCTTAATATCCATAACATGAACGGTCCAGCCTGTCTCCAGGCTGAACCGCTTCTTTTGGTGTCAGTGTTTACCGATAGTTACCGAGGCCTTTCAGGCGGACATCCACAACCCGGCCGCGTTCGACATAGCAAGAGAATTTGCCCTTGTCGTAGCTGCTATAGCCATATCCGCGGCGGTTATAATTATTATACCCTCCGCCGCGATACCCATCGCTTACCACGATCCGGCCTCTGATTTTATATCCGTAACGGGTGCGGTCGATATCGCGGATCTGGGTCACCTTGGCATTGCCAAAACGGCTGGCCCGGTTTTCTGCGCGGCGGATGCAGCGTTTTACGGCTTTGCGGCTACCACGGTGGCGGTAATTGTGATTATAGCCATCATTATAACCATATCCACGGTCACCGCGATGTCCCCGGTTATAGTCGCGATCACGGTATTTGTCTTTCCCAGAAGTCAGGATCGCAGCGATCCCGCCCAGAATTACGGCACCAGCGATAACTTCGCCTGCGCTAATTTTGTCATTGTTACGATAGTCGCCGTGCTTTGCGACGGCAGGGGTTGCGGAAACAGCCATTGCCGTTGCGGCGGCGGTTCCGATCAGAGCTTTTTTAATATTGGTCATTACGACACTCCTTCATCTTACCGCTCGAGAACCATTTCCGAGCTTGATTAAAGGTATAAACGAATCGCTGTGAGTAAGGGCTGAACTAGCTTGTCAGCTTTCGTTCAGGTAAACGTCCATTTTTATGAACATTGCAAATTAATATCTATTTGACAGCGGCTTATACTCCGCTTCAGGAGTCATCAAAGCACGATAAGTGGCTATTCTTTCCTCCTTCGGAAGCTTCACAAGCTGTTCAAAATATCGCTTTGGTTTGGAGCAAAATGCATAAGGCCCGCCGAAATATCGCGTTTTTGATTTGGACAGCATCAGCCCCCAAAAATCGATTGCCAACGCGTAAGACCTGTTCTTCTCTTCATCGCTCAACGGCTCGTCATCTATCTTATATGCCATAATTTCTTTAAGCAGCGCATTCTGGCGTTCTTTATGGTCAAATATGGTTGCGTTCAAACTTGGAACCCGGCGGTTGCCAATACTGGCGCATTTTTTGTTTCGCGTGTCATCCTTCAATTGCCAGATGTCATTTTGCAGCTGAAGCGCGGTTTCGATAATGTCATCGGGATATTTCGCCAAATCGGCAAAGAGAATTTCAATTAAGGCTCCCTGCACCGATTCGACTGCTTTATCCCGGTCATCTTTCAAAATGGCGTCGATCCATATTTTTGAAGTCGCATTCAAATATTTTGTCCGATCAGTATCCGCCATAGTTCGCCAGATTGAATCAGCGGCCAGTAAATTCCGAAAGTTAGAAGAAGATTTCCAAGATTTGGTTGCGAACGCCATCGTTCCATCGCCAACGGCTTTTGCATTTTTCAGGCTTTTGACAAGGGCATCATTATCCGGAAACCACATATCCTTTGGCCCGGTTGATAGCGCTTGTTCAACAGCGTCATCATCAAGACCGGCATCACGATAAGCATATGCCATCGCCCAACTGGACGCGTTACGTCCGGCCAGACTGGTATCAACCGGCCTGCGAACAAATCCCTTATGCGCTTGATGAAAACCCAGCCCGCCCGATTTGGAAATTGTTTTGCGTTTACCTTTCAAAAAAGCAAAAGTGCACGCAGACGCGCACACAACCTCAACATGCGTATTCAGACCATGTTCTTCAATCAGCTTGGCAACGGCAATGCCTTCGATCACAACACCGCCGGGTGATGAAAGAATAACGGTTTTAACTGTTGGGTTTTCTTCGATAGCTTTTTTGAATTTGTACGTGAAACCTGTCTTGATTTCTCCAATAGCATGAAGCGTCAAACCATCTTCAGACACCAGCATATCGTAGCTCAAATTGCGCCTCCGTGGCGGCTTACGCTTGGGAGGCGGTGCAAAATTAGTCGTCGGGCGCGGCGCAGGGCGCGGCGCTACATCCATAATTGGCCGCGGTGGTGCGTGTTTCACTGTTGTTACAGTCGGCGGCGGCGCGACCATCTCTACTTTGGGTTGGGTAAGCGGAGGGTTGTTCTTCGGCGCGAGAGGGGCTTTTGTTGTTTTCACCACGGATTTTTCCGCGTCTGGTCGATCAGCCGCCAGCGGTGCGATTGGCAAACCCGACACCAACAAGATACTTACAACCGCCCAAAGTTTTAGCCGCATTTTTCTCTCCATAGTTCCGAAATTAGCCTAACCCACCGGCGCGCGTCGATGCAATGACCTTTGTTGGGTCACATGATCTGGTGGCCACTACGCGAGCTGCGCCTCACCCCATTCGACCCAGCCGAAAGGACGCGGGGTTTTGGGCATATATTGCTTGTCCCCGCCGCCGACTTTGAAACCCGCGCCTTCATAGGCTCCGGTGATTGGCCGCGTTAGATGGCAATTGCCGCCGATGCGTTTCCATATCGGCTCGATCCGCCGCTGCCATTTCTGTACGCCGGCATCCGGCGCACTGCCATGCTCCAGAAACAGCGCCTTACCGCCCGGACGCAGCACGCGCCGCATTTCCGAAAGCACATCGCGCTGTTCATCAACCGAGCAAAGCGTGAAGGTACAGACAACCGTATCAAAACTAGCATCCCCAAACGGCATCGCTTCGCCAATGCCGCCGCGAATATCCGCTTCCATACCGAAAGATTGCGCTGCTTCGCGCGACATATCCAGCAAGCCCGGAGAGGGATCAACACCAGAGAAGCTGTTGATCCGTGCGGGATCATAAAATTCCATATTGATCCCACCGCCGCAGCCAAGCTCCAGCACGTCGCCTTCTGCTTTGGGGACAACCTTGCTGCGTGCTTTCATGATCTGCCCCTGCGAACAGGCACAACCAATCAGCTTGGGCACCATATTACGTTCCCACCATCCGGCGGGTCGTGGTTGCCATTCATTTGAGCTGTTCATCGTTTCTCTCCAAATTTGGCACTAATTCTTCGGCTTTTGCACTGCTGATTGCAGCCTAACGAGGGAAGCGTGGTTGCGGGAAGGTGATTGATCTGAAATATTTCACCCGCTGCTTTTCCGTTTGCTGCATCAGCACGCGGTAATAATCGCGAGGGTAACGGCAGAAAGTATTCCCGAGATGTTCAGTCTCAGATATAACTAACGCGGTGAACGCCATGCCTTCGGCGCTTGCCGCATCCGCAGCCGCTCGATCCGGCTTCTCGTCAGGTACTGACTGGGATACCATTTTTTCGATCAATTTTTGCTGCCGCACCCTATCCTCTGCGCTTATCGGAATACCCATCGGCAAACGAGTTCTGCCCACCCTCTTGCATTTGTTGCGTTTCTTATTCGTCGAGGACGACCATAGATCATTTTCGAGCTGCACCGCTTCCGCAACCACGGCGTCAGGGTAGTAAGCCATATCCCGAAACAGAACTTGTTTCAGCTTCGCCTCCGCATCGCGTTCTGCTTTTACGATATCCTTCCCCAAAACACCGCCGATCCATAATGCGGATACTGCCCGATGGTAATATCTCGTGTTTTTCTGTCTTAATGTCTGCCATAGGCTACCGCCGCCTAGTACGTCTTCTATTGCAGCATCGCCTTTCCAGCTTCCCGCCGGAATGCGGGTCGAGTTTGGCTTTACCACTGCAGTAACAGCGCCCTCGGTCTTGAGTATTTGGCTATCTGCATACCACATATCGGTACTTGGCGTTTTGGCGGCCTTTTCCATTAGACGCGCACTCAAATTTGCCGCAAGATAGGCATTGTGTGCCGCCACATCACCGGCATTACTTTCGCTGGTGGCAAAGCTATGCCAGCCTCTTGAGGATGCCTGATGAAAGCCTAAGACGCCGTCCGAAGAGATCGTGCGCCGTTTCCCGTTCAGGAAAGGTATCGTGCAGGCCGATGCACATATATGTTCTACATGGGTATCAAGCCCATATTTTCGTACAAGATTGGCAACAGCCAATCCTTCTATGATCTGGCCACCATCCGACGAGAGGACGAGGGTTTTAACATTCGGGTTTTCCAAAAGCTTTTCGCGCAAACCGTGCGCGATGCCTCTCGAAAAAGCGCCTGCAAGATGCAGAGTTTTCCCATCGTTGGACACCAGAATATCTTTGATTAACTTTGGCTTTCGCTTTGACTTAGCCGGCGCCTTGGCAGGCTTCGCAGGCTCTTTCTTGTTCTCTACAGCAAAAACAACCTTTTCTGCCTTTTCCGGTTTAGCCACCTGAATTGCTGGGCTGGTTTCTTGAGATTGCGCCGATAGGCCGACCAAGGGCGATATCGCGAGAGCAAGCAGGATGCCTCCAACAAGATTCATTTGAGCCTGCAATCGCCGCGCCACAAGCTATTCTCCGCTTTCTATCTTCAAACCCGTATGATGCGCGAGGAAGGCGTAGATGTCGCTATATTCCTCGATCAACTTATCCGTTGGCTTACCAGATCCATGCCCTGCCCGGCTTTCAATGCGGATGACCTTTGGCTGGCTTCCGGTATCGGCGGCCTGAAGCGCACTGATATATTTAAAGCTATGGCCCGGCACCACCCGGTCGTCGGTATCGGCTGTCGACACGATCACCGCCGGATAGTCGGTGCCGGATTTAATATTGTGATACGGCGAATAGGATAACTGTGTTTTGAAATCGGCTTCTTTGTTCGGATAGCCATAATCATCGACCCAATAGCGGCCAGCCGTAAAGCGATCAAAGCGCAGCATATCCATCACACCCACCGCCGCATGGCCCGCAGCAAATAAGTCGGGACGCTGGTTTACAGACGCGCCAACAAGCAAACCGCCATTGGAGCGCCCTTCGATGGCCAACTGATCTTTTCCTGTGATCCCTTCGGCTTTCAAATATTCGCCAGCAGCGGCAAAATCATCAAACACATTCTGTTTGTTTTGAAGGCGTCCAGCATCATGCCAAGCCTTGCCATATTCGCCGCCACCGCGAAGCGAAGCTTGCGCATAAACGCCGCCGGATTGAATCCACGCCATCCGCGTCGCTGAATAGGATGGGGTCAGCGAGATGTTGAATCCGCCATATCCATATAACAACGTGGGTGCGCCCTTTGATAGGTCGAGGCCCTTTTTATAGACCACGAATAGCGGGATTTTCGTTCCATCTTTCGAAGGGTAGAAACGCTGCTCTATTGTCACTTCATCGGGATCAAAGGCCAGTTTTGCTGCGGCAAAGACCTTGCTCTCCCCGCTTACGCTATCAAACCGGTAAATCGCACCTGGCTGATTAAAGCTTGAAAAGCGGTAGAATGTTTCGGGGTTGCCCGGCTTGCCCGAAAAACCCGAAGCAGTGCCGATGGCGTTGAGGTTGATTTGACTTTTCCTGTTGCCATCCAAATCGGTCGTTTCCGCTACCGACTTTGCATCTTGCATATAGGACAGGACCAAACGCTCCCCGACAATCTGCGCGCGTGACAGTGTTTCTTCGCGCTCGGCAACGACATCTTCGAAAACAAAAGACACTTCTGAACAGGTCGAACTTTCAGTATCAACCGGGCAAGCCACGTCCGTTTCAACTGATTTTGACAGATCGGTTTTCACCACCTTCAACTTCGGCGCGTCTTTATTCGTTACAAAATAGAGAGTATCGCCAACACCCTCGACCAGATTCCATTCATAATCGAAGCCCTTGACCAGCGTCTGCGCTTTCCAACTGCCTTTGCCAATGGGCATCATGTGCAGTTCATATTTCTCGTCCGTCCCCGATGAAGACGTCACGAGCACATATTGCCCGTCATGCGTCACTTCCGCCGAATGGTTTAGCTTCGGGCGATCAGGTGTTGAATAGACCGGAATATCTTTTGACTGCGCGGTTCCAACCTTATGATAGTAGACTGTCTGGTTGAGGTTGAGCGACTGGAATTCATCGTCCTTTTTCGGCTCGGGAAAACGCGAATATAAAAAAGCATCGTTACCGACCCAGGCAATACCGGTAAATTTTGCCCATTTCACTTCGTCGTCCATCGGCTTGCCTGTTGCTACATCCAGCACCTTGATCGTGCGCCAATCGGACCCGCCGTCCTGTATGCTGTAAGCCAAATGCTTGCCGTCTGATGCAGGTACCCACCCTGCAAGCGCGGTAGCGCCATCCTTGGCCCAGCCATTTGGATCGATCAGTATTTTACCCTCGCCGTCCAAACCTTCTCGCACATAAAGCACCGATTGGTTTTGAAGCCCGTCATTCTTGGTATAGAAATAATGCTTCCCTGCCTTTTCGGGCAAGCCGAAACGCTCATAGTCAAACAGCTTGGTCATTTTGGCTGCAAGTGCGTCGCGGCCGGGGAGTTTATCGAGATAACCGTCGGTAACCTCATTTTGCGCCTTCACCCAATCCGCTACCTTTGGATTGACGCGCACGTCATCTTCCAACCAGCGATATGGGTCGGCGACATCGACGCCGAATTGCTTTTCAACCACATCCACCGTCTCAGTTTTGGGATAGGCGAGGACTTCATAGCTATCCGAAGCGGCGCTATCGCCGGCCGCAGTAGCGGTCACTGTTTCAACTTCCGTATCGGTTTCGTCTGCGGCATTCGCATTGGTAGCTATCATTGAAATCGCAATCATTGTGGTGGTCGAAAGTGCAAGTCTCGCTTTACGGCTGATCAGGCGCATGTTTGAAAATCCCCATTCCTCTATTGTTAAGTTCAAGCTAGCGGGACAAAGCATCCTGCGCAATGGATGCTTGCCTTGATTTTGGGTCAATGGCTGATTTGCCTTTGCATGCCCAGCGCGTCAAAATCCTTGTCGAAATCAGCGAGGTTCAGCAGGCCCGCACAGGCCATCGAACCGCGCCACGGATAGACATCATCGCGCAGCCGCCGAACCATCGCCAAAGCGGCCAATGTAGGCGTGTAAGGTCCGCGATTGGCGTCCGCCTGCAATGTCCACCGCGCCGCTGCGGCCTCGCCCTTTGCTCCAAGCCCATCGACATAAACATCCATTGCCCCCTTGTCGCTTCCGAAGGGGAGAAAACGCTGCGCCAACCAAAGCATTATACCAGCAGCTGGTTGCAATGTCGGGATGAGGCCCCACCGGACAGGCAAGCTGAGCGCGAGCAACCCGAGGTGTAGGACTGATAGCTCTAGCCCTGCAAAAAATTCGGCGGAATTTTTGGGGTGATAACGCTCGACGAGCAGATCCTGATCCGGCGTATCGCATATACTCGCCCATCTCTTCCCGACGGTAGGCAAGTCGGTGCGATGGGTCATCCCCCAGCCAGGTTGTTCCTGCCATTGGCCTCCGCGAAAAACGCGCACTGGTTTGCCGGTATAAGACAGGATGGCCTCGACAACTGCCCGCCCTCGCGGTGCGCGATTGCCCGGGAAAATGCCAACACGAATATTGTCAATCTGCTGCCAGCCCGAAGTGAGGTGATCGATCACTGCATGAGATAGTGCAGGGATAGAACTTGCGCCGGTTACGACCGCGATATCCGCTTCTTTCGCGGCCTGATCAAATCGGCTTATATTCGCCACAAATTTGCGGCCATCGGCAAGATCGATATATTGGCATTTTGCCGCAATCGCGGCCTCGATCACTTGGCTGTGTGATCGTTGAAACGGGCCTGCGGCATCAATCACCATATCGACACCATCAAGATCACGGGCAGTAACAATATCGCGATCTAGGCTCCGCGCTTTCACATTCGAACGACCGCTGGCGATGCGCTCAAGCGGGGCCAACCGGCGACCAGCAAGAGTTAAGGATATGCCCTGCTCTTCCGTCAACAATTCGGTTAAGCGACTTCCGAAAACACCGCTCGCGCCGATAATCATTATATGGGGCTTACCCGCCATCATTGATCGCGGAAAACCGCCCGCTGCCATATTAGCTCGCCAAATAATTTATGCTTCAGCCGCAGCGTGAAATCAAATTTCCCATGGCCGCGATCAATATGACGTACTTTCGTCTCCCCCGGCGCAATCCAGCGCGGCAGGCGCATGCGGAATTTTCCGGCCTGCCAGAAATAGTGGTCGCTGGTAAATGCCAGTCCATTGCCTATCGCGCGGACACGCAGCGCCATACCAATGCCCATACCGATATGTTCCTCCAGGCCAGTGGGGCCAGCAAATCGCTTGGCGCTATTGATCATTTGAGGAAAGCCCTTGGCATGATGATAAACGCGGGTCCAAATCTGGCCGCCACCCTCGCCATCCTCTGCCACGCATACTGCCGCCGGCACATCAATGTCGCGCCGAAGCGGAAGCGGCCCGCCAATGACACGAAGAAGCTGTGCCATGCACCAACCGATACGGCTGAAACGTGCCTCTTTAATATCACCAGCATATAGTGCCACTTTACCATTTGCGAGCCGCTTGCTGAACCGGCTGCGCACAGCGCCAGGCAAGGCATCCCAATCTGCGCGCGGCAGCAATGCGCGAAAGCGAAGATCGAAAAACTCGGCTTCACAGGCGGCACGTTGCCGCCGATCATCGCACTGCTTTTTCTTTCCTTGCTGCCGCATGCCGCTTCTCCTTGCGACTCAATGATTTTCTGTTATTTCTGTTTTAACAGAAATGCGTGATCGGTCAAGAGAATCATTAACGCCTAGCGGTCACGTAAACAAAAAAAGGCGGATCATCGCTGACCCGCCTTTTTAACTTCTTTTGTTTGTGGCTGACTTTAGACGGCCGCGCCTTCCAGCTCGGCATCAGCGTCAACTTCAACCGGGCCGCTATCCTGACCTTTTGCGTCTTCGTTGCGGTCGACCAGTTCGATCACGCCCATGGCGGCGCTGTCCGATGCGCGGAAGCCCGCTTTAACGACGCGGCAGTAACCGCCGTTGCGATCTTTGTAGCGCTCGGCAAGTTCACCAAATAGTTTCTTAAGCTGCTCATCATCCATCAAGCGGCTCTGCGCGAGACGGCGGTTGGATAGGCCACCTTTTTTTGCCAGCGTGATCAGCTTTTCGACATAGGGGCGAAGCTCTTTGGCTTTCGCTATGCCGGTGATGATCTGCTCATGCTTGATAAGCGACGCTGCCAAGTTGCGCAGCATAGCTGTACGGTGCGCGCTATCGCGGTTCAGTTTCCGTTGGCCAATTTTATGACGCATATTCTTTACTCCTTTTGCCGACCCTTCCGGGCGGGAAACCGGTTCCCACTGTCCCTGAAGGGATCGGTCGTTCGTTAAAGGCCCGTGCTAGGTAGCCTGTAGCAGGCGGTGATAGGGGCCACCGCCAAAAGCCCTTTGGGCAAATTAACCGAGCAATTCCTGCTCAAGCTTTTTCGCCATTTCTTCGATATTCTCTGGCGGCCAGCCAGGAATGTCCATGCCAAGGCGCAGACCCATGGAAGACAACACTTCCTTGATCTCGTTAAGCGACTTGCGGCCAAAGTTTGGCGTGCGCAGCATTTCGGCTTCGCTCTTCTGCACCAGATCGCCAATATAAATGATATTGTCGTTTTTCAGGCAGTTTGCAGAACGAACGCTGAGCTCCAGTTCGTCGACCTTCTTGAGAAGATAACGGTTGAGCTGGTTTGCTTCGTCTTCGGCGGTGGTTGCCGAAGCAGCCTGACCGATAAGCTGAGAGCTTTGCGCAAGCGCATCTTCAAAGTGAACGAATACCTGCAGCTGATCCTGAAGAATACGCGCAGCATAGGCCACTGCATCTTCTGGCGTTACCGTGCCGTCGGTTTCAACGGTTAGGTTCAGTTTATCAAAATCAAGTTCCTGACCAATACGGGCATTGTCGATCTTGTAAGCAACCTGACGGATTGGCGAATAGAGCGAGTCAATCGGGATAAGGCCGATTGGCGCATCAGCAGGACGATTGGCAACCGCAGGAACATAGCCCTTGCCGCTGTCAGCCGTGATTTCCATGTTCAGCGTCGCGCCTTCATCAAGATGACAAATGACAAGCTTCGGGTTCATCACTTCAATGTCGCCCGATACAACAATGTCGCCTGCTTTGACTTCGGCAGGGCCCGTTGCGGAAAGCTGTAGACGCTTTGGTCCTTCGCCTTCCATCTTCAATGCAACCTGCTTCATGTTGAGAACAATGTCGGTGACATCTTCACGAACGCCGGCAAGCGACGAGAATTCATGCAGAACATTTTCGATCTTGATCGAAGTGATGGCCGCGCCCTGAAGCGACGACAGAAGCGTACGGCGCAAGGCGTTACCCAGCGTCAGGCCGAAGCCGCGCTCGAGCGGCTCTGCAACGAAAGTGGCTTTGCGCGCAGGATCGCTACCTGTTTTCAGGTCGAGAGCGCTTGGTTTTTTCAGTTCCTGCCAGTTCTTGATATTGACTGTCATGGATATCCCCTAGTCTTTGCTTGGCGGGACGGGCTTTGTGCACTTGCCAGTCCGGCCGTATTTGATGGGTTCAGAGCGACCGGCCAGCCGCTCCAATTAGCCTGATTAGGCGTCAGACGCGCCGACGCTTTGATGGACGGACACCGTTATGCGGTATCGGGGTCACATCGCGGATAGAGGTGATGGTGAAACCAACAGCCTGCAATGCGCGAAGAGCAGATTCGCGTCCCGAACCCGGGCCCTTCACTTCAACTTCCAATGTGCGAACACCGTGATCGGCGGCTTTCTTGCCAGCATCTTCTGCTGCAACCTGCGCTGCATAGGGTGTCGATTTACGTGAGCCCTTAAAGCCCATCATGCCAGCCGAAGACCAGCTAATCGCATTTCCTTGCGCGTCGGTGATTGTCACCATGGTGTTGTTAAAGCTGGCGTTCACATGCGCGACGCCGGCGGAAATATTCTTCCGCTCCTTCTTCTTCACTCTTTGTGGTTCACGTGCCATTATCTACAAATCCTGTCTGAAATTTTGTTGGAAGGAAGCTACCCGGAAAGGGCCAGCTTACTTCTTCTTACCAGCGATAGCTTTGGGCTTGCCTTTGCGGGTGCGCGCATTGGTATGCGTACGCTGACCGCGCACTGGCAAACCTTTACGATGACGCAGGCCGCGATAGCAGGCGAGATCCATAAGCCGCTTGATATTCATCGATGTATCACGGCGAAGATCGCCTTCGACCATATGGTCGGCATCAATGGTTTCACGGATTTGAAGGACTTCAGCGTCCGTCAGATCCTGAACACGGCGGGTATGGTCAATGCCAATCTTGTCGGCAATTTCAACGGCTTTGGTACGACCAATGCCATGAATGTAGGTGAGCGCAATAATTACGCGTTTATTTGTGGGGATGTTGACCCCGGCAATACGTGCCACTTATACTTACTCCTAGCTCCACGAGGGTCCGAAAACCGCTCATCTCATCGCGTTGATATATAACCCGAAACGCACAAGAGCAGCGGACGCAAAATTGGCGCTGCTGCTCGTTTCCGCTTTTCGGATTTGGGCGCGTTACAGCGAGTCGCTGATTCTGTCAAGCCGCGCGGTTTAGGCCATGTCGAGCCGCACAGCCCGGTCGAAGATCAACGCCCTTTTTCGGTTGGCGTTTTTGCCTCTTCTTCGGGCTTTTCCTTGTCGCCCGTTATGCCGTCAATATCCAGCTCCCAGCCGCCGTCCTTGATTTCCTTCGTGCCAGAGCTTTTGAAAGGCTTCAGCAAGCCTGCAAATTGCTCACCGATCATGCCATCCACCGCTTTTGCCATTTTGGAAGGCTCAAAACGCATATAGCCGCCAACAATATAGTTGAAGCTGACCGCTGTAACGCCTTCTTTGTCCTTCACCGCACCCATCGCGACCGTCAACGTTCCATTGACTGCTTCCGACTGTAAAGGGCCAAGAGCGCCCGTCATCCGCAATACCTTGCCCGGGTTGGCATGAATAACGCGCATATGTTCAACGCTACCCACAAGAACAGGTTTTCCTTTCTTGCCTTCTTCCTTGATGGATTCGCAAAAGCAGCCGCCCGCTTGCGGCGAGATATAAAAACCATCGACCGAACCTGACCAGCTATGGTCTTTGTTCCACCAATCCTTCGGCTTGATAAGCCGATCCCAAACCTCCGTCGGACTGGCCTCAACTTCTGCAATATGGCTGACAAGGAAGCCGCCTGCATCCTGCTTCTTCACTTCTGCAAAGGCAGGGTTAACCGCAAGCACAGCAATAGCAGCCGCGCCTGATACGAAATTCAAATATCGATTCTTCATGGCCCGCATAATAACCCTATGCGGCCAGTGGCGGCAACTATTTTGGTGGCGCGCCCAAAATCGCGCGGATCGAGGAAGCAACTTCTTCTATTCCGCCCATGCCATCGACACGGGTAACAATTCCGCGCTCTTCATAGATAGGCAGGATCGGCGCGGTCTTGCCGCGATATTCGGCCATACGCGTGCGCACCGTTTCTTCATTGTCATCGGGGCGGCGTTTAAACTCGGTTGAACCGCATTCATCACAAACGCTATCTTTCGCAGGCTGCTTGTGCCTGTCATGATAACCTTCATTGCATTTCGCGCAGGTATAGCGGCCAGTAATGCGGTCGACCAACGCGTCTTCGTCAACTCCAAGCTCAATCACGTGATTGAGCTTGCGTCCGCGGCTCTTCAGAATTTCATCCAGGGACGCTGCCTGCGCTTCAGTACGCGGATAGCCGTCAAATATAACGCCGGTTTCGCTGCCCAGCTCGTCAAGGCGGTCACCGATAATACCCGACACGATGTCGTCGGATACCAGCTCTCCGGCTTCCATCACCGCTTTGGCTTTCAGGCCAACAGGCGTGCCCGCCTTTACAGCAGCACGCAGCATATCACCGGTTGAGAGCTGCACCATGCCGTAAGCTTCTTCGATCAAACCAGCCTGCGTGCCTTTGCCAGCCCCCGGAGGCCCAAGAAGAATGATTTCCATTGCCATTACGCTAAACCCCTAACCTGCGTTATCTACCGCGATTGCCCTTTAGCTTCGCCTTTTTCAGCAGATCGCCATATTGATGCGCGAGCAGATGACTCTGGATTTGCGATATCGTATCGACCGTCACATTGACCATAATCAACAAACTCGTGCCGCCAATCACAAAGAATTGCGTTTGGCCTGTTGCGCCCATCACATAATCAGGCAGCAGGCAAACAAATACCAGATAAGCAGCGCCCAGCACGGTGATGCGGGTAAGGACATAATCCAGATAATCCTGCGTATTTTTGCCCGGACGAATGCCCGGAACAAAGCCGCCAGCTTTCTTCAGATTATCTGCCGTTTCTTCCGGATTGAAAACAACCGCGGTGTAGAAGAAGCAGAAGAATGCAATGCCGAGACCATAAAGCAGCAGGTAAACGGGCTGCCCATGCTGCAGATACTGGTTCAGCGTGAGAACGAGATTGCCCGCCGCATCGTCACCAGCAACATTCTGTCCGCCAAGCTGCGTTACCGTCAATGGCAACAGCAAAAGTGATGACGCGAAGATTGGCGGGATAACGCCAGCAGTGTTCAACTTGAGCGGCAAGTGACTGCGATCCTGCTGCATCATGCCATTCTGCGTTGCGCGCTTGGGGTATTGCACCAAGACCCTACGCTGCGCGCGTTCGACGAAGCAAATAAGCAAAGTCAGCACCACGAACATCGCAATGAAAGCCATGATGGTAACGCCATCAATTGCACCTGTACGTCCGCTTTCCAGCAAGCTGGCCACAAGGCGCGGAAGCTGCGCGACAATGCCCGCCATAATGATAAGCGAGATACCGTTACCAATGCCGCGCGCCGTAACCTGCTCACCCAGCCACATCAGGAACATAGTACCGCCAATCAAGCTGACGGTGGCAACGATGCGGAACATCATGCCGGGATCAACCACGGCTGCGATACCGCTGGCTGCGGCTTGGGATTCGAGGCCAGACGCGAGCACGTAGCCCTGAATAGCGGTCAGGAATACCGTACCATAGCGGGTATATTGGTTTAGCTTTTTGCGCCCCGTCTCGCCTTCTTTCTTGATCGCGGCGAGTGTCGGCGAAAGCGAAGCCGCAAGCTGAACCACGATCGAAGCGGTAATATAGGGCATAACCCCCAGAGCAATCAGGCTCATACGTTCCAGAGAGCCACCGGAGAAGGTGTTGAAATATTCAAGGATACCGCCCGAAGCGCTGGCCTTATAAAGCTCTGCCTGCGCAACCGGATCAATACCTGGCAGCGGAACGAAGCTCAAAAGCCGGAATATAATCAGCGCGCCAAGTGTGAACCAGAGGCGCTTCTTAAGATCGGTCGCCTGTCCGAATTTCGACAGGTTCAGGCCGGATGCCATTTTCTCGGCATTTGATGCCATGATGCAATACCTTTGCTTTGAAGCGCTGCGAAGCCGCAATGCGGGCCGCGCTACCCTTCTGTAATCCTATATTCCATGCCGACGCGAGCGGAAAATACCCCTTTGAAACGTCAAGCCCCGCGTCCCTATATCGGAAAGCGGGGCCATAATGACAAGAGGTGATTATTGCGTCAGCCTCAATCTTCTTTTTTCGCCGCCTTTTTGGGTGCAGCTTTCTTGGCCGGAGCCTTCTTTGCAGCAGGCTTTTTGGCGGTTTCTTTCTCAACTGATGCTTTTTTCGTGCTTGGCTTCGACGAAGGTGTTTTCACCTCAACAATCTCAACCTTGCCTCCAGCTTTTTCAACGGCCGCAACAGCGCCTTTTGATGCGCCTGCAACTTGGAAGTTCGCTTTTGTTTTAAGCTCGCCCTTGCCCAAAAGGCGCACACCGTCTTTGCCGCCGCGTGCCAGACCGGCAGCATTCAATGCCGCGTGATCGATGACTTTCTTGGCATCCAGTTTCTTCGCGTCGATGAATTTCTGGACCATGCCCAGATTCACTTCAGCATAATCTTTGCCAAACGGATTGTTGAATCCGCGTTTCGGGATCCGCATGTGAAGTGGCATCTGACCACCTTCAAAACCTTTAATGGCAACGCCTGAACGGGATTTCTGCCCCTTCATACCGCGGCCACCAGTTTTGCCTTTGCCCGAACCAATGCCCCGGCCAACACGCATACGGCGGTGGCGGGCGCCTTCGTTATCTTTAATATCGTTGAGTTTCATAATTGCACTCGCTTTCGCTTTTATTCGCACGCTTTAGATTTTACGTCATCCCGGCGAAAGCCGGAATCTCTTGCCGTCATTCTCTCTCGCTACCGAGGGAGATTCCGGCTTTCGCCGGAATGACGGTTCTTAGTCGATGACAGTTACCATATGGCTGATCTTGTTGATCATACCGCGAACTGAAGGTGTATCTTCCAGTTCAACCACCTGATGCATCCGCTTTAGGCCCAGGCCGAGCAATGTTGCACGCTGGTCTTTGGGACGGCGCAGGCCGGAACCTGTCTGCTTTACCTTAACTTTGGCCATTTAGCTTACTCCGTAACCGCTTCGGCATCTGCCTCGGCGGTCTTGCTGCCGCCACGGCCCAGAAGATCGGCGACCTTCTTACCACGGCGCTGCGCTACTGATTTCGGGCTGGTCTGACTGGTCAGGGCCTGAAATGTTGCGCGGATCATGTTATACGGGTTTGAAGTTCCGTTTGATTTTGTAACCACGTCGGCAACGCCAAGCGATTCAAATACGGCACGCATCGGACCACCAGCAATGATGCCGGTTCCCGGAGGTGCAGTACGAACGTCAACCTTACCAGCGCCAAAACGGCCTTTGCCGTCATGGTGCAATGTGCGGCCTTCTTTCAAAGGAACACGAACCATTTTCTTTTTAGCCTCGGCAGTTGCCTTGTTAATGGCTTCAGGCACTTCGCGCGCCTTACCTTTACCAAAGCCTGCACGTCCCTGACCATCGCCAACAACGACGAGAGCAGCAAAACCAAAGCGCTTACCGCCTTTAACCGTTTTCGAAACGCGGTTGATATGAACGAGCTTTTCAATCAGCTCATCACCGTCATCCTGTTTCTGATTGCGGTCGTTACGGCGTCCGCGTCCGCGGCCTCCGCCATCACGTCCGCCGCGATTATTGCCGCCGCCACGGTTGTTACCGCGGCCTTCTGGCTTGCCAGCTGGCTTTGCGTCTGCTGCAGGTGCCGGAGCCTCTGCTTTTGCTGCTGGCGCTGCTTCTGCTGCGGGCGCAGGAGCGGCTTCTGCCGGAGCAGCAACAGCTTCTGTTTTTTCGGCTTCGTCTTTTTTATTTTCATCAGCCATCATTTAGAACTCCAGTCCGCTCTCGCGAGCGGCATCGGCCAGCGCCTTGACGCGGCCATGAAAGAGGAAACCGCCGCGATCAAACACGACGCTTTTGACGCCAGCTTTTTTCGCTGCTTCTGCAACGCGCTTGCCAACGTCGGTAGCCGCAGCAACGTTTCCGCCGCTTTTGACTTTGACGCCTTTGTCATTGGTCGATGCAGAGGCAACAGTCGCGCCCTTCGTATCATCAATCACTTGCGCATAAATATGCTTTCCGGTCCGGTGAACCGAAAGACGGGGCAAATTGGCACGCTGGCTGCGTAGCTTGCTACGCACGCGCTGGCGACGCCGTTCAAAGACAGATAGTTTCGCCATGGCTTATTTCTTCTTCCCTTCTTTGCGGAAGATATATTCGCCGCGATATTTGATACCTTTGCCTTTATATGGCTCTGGTTTTCTCCAGCGACGGATCTCGGCAGCAACCTGCCCTACCTTCTGCTTGTCGATGCCTGAAATTTCGATCGTCGTCTGATCAGGCGTTTTAATCTCGATACCTTCCGGAATGTCAAAATTGACATCGTGGCTAAAGCCCAGTTGCAGGTTCAAAGTCTTGCCCTGAACCTTGGCACGATAACCAACGCCGCTGATTTCGAGCACTTTTGAAAAGCCCTCGGTCACACCGTCGACCAGGTTTTGCACAAGAGTACGCTGCATGCCCCAATAGGAACGCGCTTTCTTGCTTTCGTTGGCAGGCGTAACTGTCACGCCGCCATCGGCAAGCTCATAGCTTACTTCGTCTGCCATTGGCAGCTTCAACTCGCCTTTCGGTCCTTTGACCGCAAGCGTACCGTCTGCCAGATTGGCTGTAACGCCATCGGGCAACGATACCGGTTTTTTCCCAATGCGGCTCATTAGAATACCTCCGCCAGGATTTCACCGCCGACATTATTCTCACGCGCTTCTGCATCAGACAGAACACCGCGAGGTGTCGATACGATGTTGATGCCAAGGCCGTTGCGAACAACAGGGATATCTTGCGAACCCGAATAGACGCGGCGGCCAGGCTTGGACACACGGGCAACATGCTGAATAGCAGGTTCGCCCTCGAAATATTTCAGCTCAATACGCAGGCCTTTATGCTGGCTGCGGCTGCCAATATTTTCATCGCTATAGCCGCGGATATACCCTTCGCGCTGTAGCACGTCGAGGACATGCGCACGAAGTTTCGAAGACGGCGATACAACGCTGTCTTTCTTGGCCCGCTGGCCGTTGCGGATGCGGGTGAGCATATCACCCAAAGGATCGGTCATTGCCATAATTCTATATCCTTACCAGCTTGACTTTGTGACACCGGGGATCAGGCCTTTATTGGCAAGATCACGCAGCTCGATGCGGCACAGCCGGAATTTACGGTAGTAACCACGCGGACGACCAGTCGTCTCACAGCGGTTACGCACACGCGTCGGGTTACCATTGCGGGGGATTTCGGCCATTTTCAGGCGCGCAATCATACGCTCACTCTCGTCGAGCGAGCTATCCTTCGCAATTGCTTTATATTTCGCATATTGGCCGGCATATTTCTTCACCAGCTTCTTACGCTTTTCGTTTTTGTTTATGGAACTCAGTTTCGCCATGACTTAAGTTCTCGTCCTTTCTTGTGAGCGAGGAATGCAAACCATCAGGCTGCTTCCTGTTCCTCGGTTGCTTCTACTGGGAATGGGAAGCCGAAGAAGCGCAACAATTCGCGGGCTTCGTCATCTGTCTTCGCAGAAGTGGTTACGATCACATCCATGCCGCGCACCACGTCGATGGCGTCATAGCTGATTTCAGGAAATACGATCTGTTCTTTCAGGCCCATGGCAAAATTGCCGCGTCCGTCGAAGCTTTTCGGGTTCAGTCCGCGAAAGTCACGAATGCGGGGCATTGCGACAGTGACGAGACGGTCCAGAAATTCAAACATTTGCGCGCCGCGAAGTGTGACCTTCACACCGATTGGCATGCCTTCGCGAAGCTTAAACGTCGCGATTGATTTCTTCGCCTTAGTAATCACAGGCTTCTGACCAGCAATCAACTGCATCTCTTCAAGAGCGGTTGTCACCTTCTTCTTGTCCTGCGAACCTTCGCCAACACCCATATTGAGCGTGATCTTTTCGATCTTTGGAATGGCAAAACGGTTCGTATAGCCGAACTTCTCTGTCATCGCCTTGACGATTTCGTCCTCATATTGCTTTTTCTTGCGAGGCGTATAGCTTTTATCAGCCACTGATCTTCTCCCCGGATTTGACGGCTACGCGGTGACGCTTTCCGTCCTTGTCGGTTTCGATGCGAACGCGCGTTGCTTTGCCTGATTTAGGATCAGCGACGGCTACATTTGATACATGCATGGCTGCTTCAAAACGGTCGATGCCGCCTTCCGGGTTAGCCTGCGTTGGTTTGCGGTGACGTGTGGCCATATTGACGCCGGACACTTTCACCTTGTCAGCCTTTGGCATAACGGCGGTAACTTCGCCGGTTTTGCCCTTATCCTTGCCAGCGAGCACAATGACTGTGTCACCTTTTTTGATTTTTGCGGTAGCCATGATTACAGGACCTCCGGCGCAAGAGAGATGATTTTCATATGCTTCTTGGCACGCAATTCGCGAACGACGGGGCCAAAAATACGTGTGCCGATAGGCTCTGACGTATTGTTGATAAGCACGGCGGCATTGCTGTCGAAGCGGATGACCGAGCCATCGGCGCGGCGCACGTCTTTACGGGTGCGAACGATAACGGCTTTATGCACGTCACCCTTCTTCACCTTGCCGCGCGGCGCAGCTTCTTTCACCGAAACAACGATGATGTCGCCTACGCTGGCAAAACGGCGCTTTGACCCGCCGAGCACCTTAATGCACTGGACGCGTTTAGCACCGCTATTGTCAGCGACTTCCAAATTTGACTGCATCTGAATCATGGATGCGGTTTCCTTTCACTGGCTTGCCGGAATTAAATCTCCGGTAGTTCCTAAACTTAATCTCAGGCTGCTTCTGGAGCGGCCCCTTCTTTTGCGTCATCGGCCTTTGCTGGCGCTTTCTTCGCTGGCGCAGCTTTCTTTGGCTTGCCACTCGTTTCAACGCGGTCCAGCGCTCTCCAGGTTTTATTCTTGGAAATCGGCTTGGTTTCTTCAATGCGGACGGTTTCGCCTTCGTTAAACTCATTGCCTTCATCATGGGCATGATATTTCTTCGAACGACGGATGATCTTGCCGTAAAGCGGGTGCTTCACTTTGCGTTCAACGCGAACAACAATTGTCTTGTCGCTCTTGTCGGAAACAACCGTGCCAGTCAGTATACGTTTTGGCATGGATCAGGCTCCTGTCTTGGCAGCGCCAGCGCGCTCACCGATAAGGGTTTTGATACGCGCGATATCGCGGCGTACTTCGCGGATGCGAGCCGGCTTTTCCAACTGGCCAGTGGCCCCCTGAAAACGCAGGTTAAATGCTTCCTTTTTCAGCTCGGTAAGCTGGGTTGAAAGCTCGTCGTCTGTCTTGACGCGAAGATCAGCAGTTTTCGCCATTATCTCGCTCCCAAGTGAGAGGTGTCGCCCAAGCGGCCAACAACCTTTGTTTTGATCGGCAATTTCATCGCAGCGCGCTGGAAAGCAACGGCGGCGATTGGTCCGGGCACACCGTCCAATTCAAACATGATGCGGCCAGGCTTCACTTTGCAGGCCCAAAATTCCACCGAACCTTTACCTTTACCCTGACGAACTTCGGCAGGTTTCTTGGTGACAGGCACATCGGGGAAGATGCGGATCCACAAACGTCCCTGACGTTTGATGTGACGGGTGATCGCACGGCGAGCCGCCTCGATCTGACGCGCGGTGACACGCTCTGGCTCCATGGCTTTCAGGCCATAGCTACCGAAGTTCAGCTCGGTTCCGCCCTTGGCATTGCCATGGATGCGGCCTTTAAACTGCTTGCGGAATTTATGTTTTTTGGGTTGCAACATGATGCTTTACCTTATTTCCTTACCGGCGATCCGAAGCCGGGCGGACGCCGGAGGTCTGTGCCTCCATCATCAACCGGTCGGTTGCCATTGGGTCATGACCCAGAATTTCACCTTTGAAGATCCAGCATTTGATGCCGATGATGCCATAAGCAGTCAAAGCTTCGGCTTCGGCATAGTCAACATTCGCGCGTAATGTATGCAACGGAACGCGGCCTTCACGGTACCATTCAACACGTGCGATCTCTGCGCCGCCAAGACGGCCGCCGCATGTGATCTTGATGCCTTCAGCGCCCAAACGAAGTGCAGACTGAACTGCGCGTTTCATGGCGCGGCGGAATGCGATACGGCGGATCAGCTGATCTGCAACGCCTTGTGCGACAAGTTTCGCGTCAACTTCAGGCTTGCGGATTTCAACGATGTTCAGCGAAATTTCTGCATCGGTATATTTACCGATCTGTTTTTTCAGCTTCTCGATATCTGCGCCCTTTTTGCCGATGATAACACCGGGGCGGGCAGCATAGATCGATACGCGGCAGGTTTTGGCCGGACGTTCAATCACCACTTTTGAAATCGCTGCCTGCGGCACCGTTTTCAGGATGAATTTACGGATATTAATGTCTTCCAGAAGCATCCGGCCATAATCATGACCTTCGGCGAACCAGCGACTATCCCAAGTCCGGTTGATCTGCAGGCGAAGCCCGATAGGATTACTTTTCTGACCCATGGTTTACGCCTCTTCTTCCTGTTCACGCACGATGATGCGCAAACGGCTGAACGGTTTAAGTATCTGTGTTGATTTGCCGCGGGCACGTGCATGAAAGCGTTTCATGGTCAGCGCTTTGCCAACACTTGCTTCTGCAACGACCAGACTATCAATGTCCAGATTGTGATTATTTTCTGCGTTAGCAACGGCAGACGCGAGAACTTTCTTCGCATCCAGCGCCATCGCCTTTTTTGAAAAGCTGAGAATGTTAAGTGCATCTTCAACCTTTTGCCCGCGGATCAATCCGGCAACGAGGTTCAGCTTCTGCGCGGAACCACGAATGGTGTTCCCGACAGCCAAAGCCTCATTATCGGCGACGCGGCGTGGTGTTTTTGCCTTACCCATTAGCGCTTGCCCTTCTTGTCTGAGCCATGGCCCCAATAGGTCCGTGTTGGCGCAAATTCACCAAGCTTCTGACCCACCATCTCTTCACTCACCGAAACGGGAATGAATTTCTGGCCATTATATACGTTGAATGTAAGTCCAACGAATTGTGGAAGGATCGTCGAACGGCGCGACCAAGTTTTGATCGGTGAACGGGAATTTTCTTCCTGAGCAGTCTCTGCTTTTTTCAAAAGATATAGGTCAACAAAGGGACCTTTCCAGACGGAACGTGCCATGACTTACCTCTTCTTCTTGGCATGACGTGAACGAATAATCATCCGGTCCGTCGTTTTATTCTTACGGGTACGCGCACCCTTTGTCGGCTTGCCCCAAGGGGTAACCGGATGGCGACCACCCGATGTACGGCCTTCACCACCACCATGCGGGTGATCGATCGGGTTTTTGGCAACACCGCGGGTTAGCGGCTTGATCCCGCGCCAGCGATTGCGGCCCGCCTTGGCCAGCGTGGTGTTTGAATTGTCGGGGTTTGAAACCGCGCCAACCGTGCCCATGCAAGAACCAAGAATGTAACGCTGCTCACCTGAATTCAAGCGAACGATAACCTTACCGCCGTCACGACCGACCAGCTGTACATAAGTACCAGCTGAACGAGCAATCTGACCGCCCTTACCAGGCTTCATTTCGATATTGTGGCAAATCGTACCGACCGGCATTTGCGATAGAAGCATCGCGTTACCAGGCTTCACGTCAACCTTTTCACCAGCGACAACCTTGTCGCCAACGGCGAGACGCTGCGGTGCGATGATATAGGTTTGCTCACCATCTTCATATTTCAGAAGCGCGATAAAAGCGGTGCGGTTTGGATCATACTCGATCCGCTCTACCGTCGCAGACATATCCCATTTCCGACGTTTAAAGTCGATCTTGCGATATTTATGCTTGTGACCGCCGCCAATGCCGCGGGATGTCACGTGGCCTTTATTGTTACGGCCGCCGGTTTTCTTCTTACCTTCAACCAGCGCCTTTACAGGGCCGCCTTTATGCAGGCTCGACTTGTCAACAAGTACGAGGCCGCGGCGGGCGGGGCTGGTTGGTTTGTAGCTCTTGAGTGCCATAATCCTTACCTTAAACCCCCGTGGTCACGTCGATCATCTGGCCTTCAGCCAAAGTCACAACTGCTTTCTTCACGTCATTGCGCTTGTAGGGACGACCCTTCCAACGCTTGACTTTACCTTTTTGAACCATCGTATTCACGTTGGTAACCTTCACGTCGAACAAAGCTTCAACAGCCGCCTTGATTTCCGGCTTGGTTGAATCGCCCGACACTTTGAACACAACGGCGTTATGTTCGGAAAGTAAGGTCGATTTCTCGGTGATGTGCGGTGCAACGATCACGTCATAGTGACGCAAGCTTACGCCTTCTTTCTTTTTAGCCATCGAAACGCGCCTCCAGCTTTTCAACCGCAGCGCGGGTCAGAACCAGCGTTTCAGCTTTCAGAATATCATAAACATTCGCGCCGCCCGCAGGGAGCACATTCACGCCGATGATATTGGCCGAAGCCTTGCGGAAATTGTCGTTTACAGCCTCGCCATCAATAACCAGCGCCGTCTTGCCAAAGCCAAGCTTTGCAAGAGTGCCGGTGAGCGCCTTGGTCTTGGCATCTTTCAGCTCAAGATTTTCAAGGACGATCAGGCTGCCGTCTTTGGCTTTGCTCGACAAAGCCATTTTCAGGCCCAACGAACGGATTTTCTTATTTAGCGACGGGTTAAAGTCGCGAAGACGGGCACCATGCGCTTTACCACCACCGATAAAGATCGGTGCACGGCGGTTACCATGACGGGCTGTACCGCCGCCTTTTTGGTTACCGAATTTCTTGCCGGTGCGCGCTACGTCACTACGCTCACGTGTCGGGCGTGCGGTTGCACGGGCCTTTTCACGTTGCCAGGTAACGACACGATGCAGAATGTCTGCGCGAGGCTCAAGACCAAAGACATCTTCGTTGAGATTGATGTCGCCTTTGGCTTTTGCATCGAGGGTTTGAACTTTAAGTTTCATGTTTTAGCCCTCCTTCTCGTCTTTAGCGGCATCATCAGCTTTCGCTTCTTCCGCTGGTTTATCTTCGGCTGCCGAATTATCTTCCGCTGCCGCAGCTGCATCAGATTCTTTCAGCATCGCTGCCTCTTCGGCTGCGCTCGGGCCGGTAGCGGTCTCGACAACTGCACCTTCCTCGATCATGCCTGCTGGCGCATCCTCGGTTGCTGTTTCATCCGCATTGCGGCGCAGCGCGCCCGGGAATGGAACACCTTCCGGTGTAGGAACTTTCACGGCATCGCGAATAAGCAACCAGCCATTCTTTGCGCCCGGGACAGAACCCTTCACAAAGATCAATCCGCGCGATGCGTCGGTACGCACGACTTGCAGATTTTGCTGGGTACGCTGGCGATCACCCATGTGACCCGCCATCTTCTTACCCTTGAAAACCTTACCGGGATCCTGACGTTGACCGGTTGAACCATGCGAACGGTGAGAGATAGAGACACCGTGGCTGGCACGCAGACCGCCAAAGTTCCAACGCTTCATGGCGCCGGCAAAGCCTTTACCCTGCGTATGGCCGGTAATGTCTACCATCTGGCCCGCAATAAAGTGATCAGCGGTCATACGTGCGCCTATGGGCAGCAAGCCTTCTTCGCTATCAACACGGAATTCGGCAACGCGCATTTTCGGCTCAACAGAAGCCTTTGCAAATTCTTCGCGTTGCGGTTTGTTTACATTTTTCGCTTTGCGGTCACCTGCACCGAGACGAACAGCCAAATAGCCATCACGTTCGGTGGTACGGGTGCCGACCACTTGGCAGCCTTCCAGCGCCAAAACGGTAACGGGTACGTGGCGTCCATCTGCTTGAAACAGACGCATCATTCCCATTTTTTTCGCGATTACGCCTGTGCGCATCACTTCATACTCCTTACAGAGGCCGACGGAACCATTTCCCCCGGCGTGCCAACCCAAATTTTATGCATTGCCCCGTCCGGGCTGAATCTTCCCAAGGGAAGAAGACGGGGAACGCAGCCCGGATATTTTCCGGCGGTATTCCTATGTCCTGCTTCTACCGAGATAGAAGCGCTGGCGGTTAAGCCAGTTTAATTTCAACATTCACACCAGCAGCAAGGTCGAGCTTCATCAGCGCGTCCACGGTCTGCGGCGTGGGTTGAACGATATCGAGTACACGTTTGTATGTGCGCACCTCAAACTGCTCGCGTGACTTTTTGTCAATGTGCGGGCCGCGGTTGACGGTGAATTTCTCGATACGTGTCGGCAATGGAATTGGCCCACGGATCAGCGCGCCAGTGCGGCGAGCAGTATCTGCAATATCTCCGGTCGCTTGATCCAGCACTCGGTGATCAAATGCCTTCAGGCGGATGCGAATATTTTGCGTTTCCATGGTTTAAACTACCAACTTCCAAATTACCGATGTCAAAGAGCGAAAAACAGCCAGCCCGACGAACCCCCTCTAGAAAACCCAGGGATGAAAACCGGGACAGCTGCTTCTAATTCTATTCAAAAAACCGACCCGCCGCGAATCATCTTCGCAGCGGGTGAGCGGCCTATATTACTTAGTGATCGATCCTACAACCCCTGAACCGACAGTACGTCCACCTTCGCGGATAGCGAAGCGAAGACCCTGGTCCATAGCGATTGGAGCAATCAACTTGACGTTGATGGTCACATTGTCACCAGGCATAACCATTTCGGTGCCTTCAGGAAGGACAACTTCACCAGTTACGTCGGTGGTGCGGAAGTAGAATTGCGGACGATAGTTAGCAAAGAACGGCGTATGACGGCCGCCTTCGTCTTTCGAAAGCACATATACTTCAGCAGAGAATTCTGTGTGCGGTGTAACGCTACCAGGCTTACAAAGAACCTGACCACGCTCAACAGCTTCACGATCAATACCACGAATCAGCGCGCCGATGTTATCGCCAGCTTCGCCCGAGTCGAGCAGCTTGCGGAACATTTCAACGCCGGTAACGGTTGTTTTGGTTGTGTCTTTGATACCAACGATTTCAACTTCGTCGCCAACATTGACGATACCGGTTTCAACACGGCCGGTAACAACTGTACCACGGCCAGAGATCGAGAACACATCCTCAACCGGCATCAGGAAGTCCTGATCAACCGGACGATCAGGCTGCGGGATGAAGTCATCAACAGCTTTCATCAGTTCAAGAATTTTTTCTTTACCGATATTGTCGTCGCGACCTTCAAGCGCAGCAAGAGCCGAACCACGAACGATTGGAATATCGTCGCCAGGGAAATCATATGAGGACAGAAGCTCACGGATTTCCATTTCAACGAGTTCAAGAATTTCTTCGTCGTCGACCTGGTCAACTTTATTCATGAAAACAACCATGGCAGGAACGCCAACCTGACGTGCGAGCAGGATGTGCTCTTTCGTCTGTGGCATTGGACCATCAGCAGCATTCACAACGAGGATAGCGCCATCCATCTGAGCAGCACCGGTGATCATGTTCTTAACATAATCGGCGTGTCCAGGGCAGTCGACGTGAGCATAGTGACGACCTTCGGTCTCATACTCAACGTGAGCGGTCGAGATGGTGATGCCACGCTCGCGCTCTTCAGGAGCCTTATCGATGTTTGCAAAGTCAACGGCTTCGCCGCCGGTTGCTTCAGCAAGCACTTTGGTAATTGCCGCAGTAAGAGTTGTCTTACCGTGATCGACGTGACCGATGGTACCGATATTGCAATGCGGTTTGTTCCGCTCGAACTTTTCTTTAGCCATTTTTTCCTACCTTTTGGTTCCAAATTTTAATTCATTGACGGAACAGTCCGCGCGCCTTTGGCGGGACTCATCCATCCTGTCAACACCTATATGGAAACCCGCCCCGCCGATGGTGAGTCGGCTCCAGGAACGAATTGAGAGCGCCCTTAGCGAATAATTGCGCCTTATGCCAGCTTCTCTTTCACTTCTGCGGCAACACTTGCAGGCACAGCCTCATAATGAGAGAATTGCATGCTGTATTGCGCGCGTCCTTGCGTGAATGAACGAAGCTCGTTCACATAGCCGAACATATTCGCAAGTGGCACCTGAGCATCGACAACCTGTGCGTTACCGCGGCTGTCAGTACCCTGTATCTGGCCGCGGCGGCTATTCATGTCGCCGATAACGTCGCCCAGATAATCTTCCGGTGTCACAACTTCAACCTTCATCACTGGCTCAAGCAATGTGATGCCTGCTTTTTCCGCAACTTCGCGCATTGCTGCACGGCCCGCAATTTCAAATGCCAGCGCCGATGAATCGACGTCATGGTAAGCACCATCGTTCAAGCTGATATCGAAATCGATGATCGGGAAGCCGATAAGCGATCCGCCTTCAGCCGTTTCGCGCATACCTTTTTCAACCGAAGGAATATATTCTTTCGGAATGTTACCGCCCTTAATCGCGTCGGTAAAGGTAATGCCTGATCCACGCTCGCCCGGTGTTACGCTCAATTTAACGCGGCCAAACTGACCTGAACCACCAGACTGTTTCTTATGGGTATAATCCACATCAACAGCGCGGGAGAGATATTCACGGTATGCAACCTGCGGCGCACCGACATTTGCCTCAACCTTAAACTCGCGCTTCATACGGTCGACCAGAATGTCGAGGTGAAGCTCGCCCATACCCTTAATGATCGTCTGGCCACTTTCATGGTCAGTCGTCACGCGGAATGATGGATCTTCAGCCGCCAAACGATTAAGCGCAACGCCCATCTTTTCCTGATCAGCCTTGGTCTTTGGTTCCACCGACAATTCAATAACCGGATCAGGGAATTCCATCCGCTCCAGAATAATCGGGTTGTCAGGGTCGCACAAAGTATCGCCTGTTGTGGTTGCCTTCATGCCCGCAAGCGCAACAATGTCGCCGGCAAATGCCTCGTCAATGTCCTTACGGTCATTCGAGTGCATTTCCAGAATACGGCCGATTTTCTCTTTCTTTTCCTTAACCGAGTTAAGCAAAGTACCTTTTTCCAGCTTGCCGGAATAGATACGTGCAAACGTCAGCGAGCCTACAAACGGGTCATTCATGACCTTGAATGCAAGCGCAGAGAAGGGTTCGTCATCGCTTGAAGGACGATCTGCTTCTTCCAGACTGTCAGGCAAAACGCCTTTAATCGCTGGAACATCAAGCGGGCTTGGCAGATAATCTACAACCGCGTCGAGCAAGGGCTGAACGCCCTTGTTCTTGAAGGCAGAGCCGCAGCAAACCGGAACGAAGCTCTGGTTCAGCGTGCCTTTACGGATCAGTTTTTTCAGCGTCGCAACGTCCGGCATGTTGCCTTCCAGATACTGCTCCATCACGTCATCATCTTGCTCAATGGCAAGCTCGACCAGTTTTTCGTGATATTCAGCAGCTTCGTCGGCCATGTCTGCTGGAATGTCGACATAGTCATATGCCGCGCCCAGATCTTCATTCTGCCAAACGATGCCGCGCATGTTCACAAGGTCGACGAGACCTTTCAGGCCGCCTTCAATGCCGATTGGCAAATAGAGCACAGCCGGAACCGCGCCAAGGCGATCGATGATCGACTGGACACAATATTTGAAATCTGCGCCGGTACGGTCGAGCTTGTTGATGAAGCACATCCGCGGAACTTTATATTTATCGGCCTGACGCCAAACGGTTTCGGATTGCGGCTCAACACCAGCAACACCGTCGAAACAGGCTACCGCGCCATCAAGTACGCGAAGCGAACGTTCAACTTCAATGGTGAAATCCACGTGGCCCGGAGTATCAATAATATTGATCCGGTGCTCTACGCCGCCTTCATCCTTCGGAGTCCAGAAACAGGTGGTCGCCGCAGAGGTAATGGTAATACCGCGCTCTTGCTCTTGCTCCATCCAATCCATCGTCGCCGCGCCATCATGCACTTCGCCAATTTTGTAGGATTTGCCTGTGTAGTACAGAATACGTTCTGTGGTCGTGGTCTTACCGGCGTCGATGTGCGCCATAATTCCAATGTTGCGATACCGATCAAGCGGGTCTTGACGCGCCATGATTGCTTCCTTGTATTTTATCAGGGGTAAGCGGCGCAGCCCAAATTAGCGCGCCGCCTTGCCCCAGATGTAGTTACTACCAACGATAATGCGAGAACGCGCGGTTCGCATCAGCCATCTTGTGCGAATCTTCGCGCTTCTTGACTGCGTTACCGCGATTGTTCGCAGCATCCATCAACTCACCCGACAGACGCGCTGCCATGGTTGTTTCAGGACGGCCACGAGCCGCACCGATGAGCCAGCGAATAGCCAGCGCCTGGGCACGCTCTGGACGCACTTCAACAGGCACCTGGTACGTAGCACCACCAACACGGCGGCTGCGGACTTCGACCTGAGGCTTGATGTTGTTCAGCGCATCATGGAACATCTGGATCGGATCGCCTTTG
>CAKZNA010000312.1 GCA_937129355.1 uncultured Sphingomonadales bacterium
TCATCGAGCCCTTTGAGAAGCGCCACCCGTGCGCGCAGGGCTTCGCCAAAATCCAGTTCGCCTTGCATGGCGCGCTCTGTCACTTCGGCAATTTGCGGCTTGATTCCTGCACAATCCGCGAGTTCATCGATACATTCGACGGTAATCATCGTGCTATCCATATCGGACACTAACAGCATCTTGCGGCGGTTTTTGTGGAGCTGCGCAACAATGTCGGCGCGGTCTTGATAGACCTGCAATGCCTCAAGCGCACGTTCGCGGGGGCCAGATAGCCTGAATTCCAGCGCTTTACCCTTTTCCAGCCAATGAATATTGCCCGGCAAGCAGTCGGCTTCGATTAGCCTATCCCGAATTTCAGCCCCCGCTGCGCTGTCAAAAGAATCTGCAGCTATCAATGTCACAACATTTCTGGGAGAAAGCGGGGCCATGCCGAATCCTGAAAAAAACAAACCTGTCGCGCTTATCGCTGGTCCGACCGCCAGCGGCAAGACTGCATTGGCGCTGCATCTTGCCCAGTTGCGCGATTGCACCATTATCAATGCCGATAGCGCACAGGTCTATGCCGACCTTCCGATATTAAGCGCACAGCCGACGGCCGAAGAAATGGATGGCGCACCGCATAAACTGTTCGGCTATCTCGACGGCAACGACCCCTGCTCCGCCGCGCGCTGGGCCGCGGATGCAAAGGTAGAGATTACCAAGGCACATGGTGAAGGCCGCCTTCCGGTTCTGGTGGGCGGAACGGGCCTGTATATGCGCACATTGCTCGACGGGATTGCGCCCATCCCCGAAATTGCCCCCAAATTGCGCGCCGAAATCCGTGCGATGGTAACAGGTGATGCTTGGCAAGCCTTGCAAAATGACGATGCAGCGATAGCCGCCACATTAAATCCGAATGACGACAGCCGGATCAAACGGGCACTGGAAGTGATCCGGTCGACAGGACAAAGCCTGTCTGAATGGCGCGAGAAAAAGGAAGGCGGGATTGCGGATCAAATAGAATTGCACCCGCTTATCCTGCTGCCGCCGCGCGATTGGTTATATGAAAGATGCGACCTCAGATTTGTGCAGATGCTGGAAAATGGTGCGGTTGAAGAGGTTCAGGCGTTGATAAAACGCGGCCTTCCCGGCGATGCGCCCGTCATGCGCGCGATCGGCGTGCCGGAAATCAGCGCGATGTTATCGGGCGAACTCAGCCGTGATGAAGCCGTCAGATTAGGGCAAACCGCGACGCGGCAATATGCAAAGCGACAGTTTACCTGGTTCCGAAACCAGCTTCCCGGTGAATGGCCGCGTCACGAGAATGAAATAAATAACAATAACATTGATAATATTGTAACTTTATTTCAATGTTTATGATTGACAGGATAGTTTATAATCCTTAGCCAGCGCGCTCTTGCGTTGTCTATCGCAGCGCAGCATAGGCTAAAAATCGGCAGGTTTATGCAGCTTCGCTTGGTTTCGCCGAGAGTAAAAAAACGGAAGTATTGAACAGTGAAAGAAAAATCCGGCGCAGAGATACTAGTAGATTCCCTCATTGCGCAGGGTGTGGAGGTCGTCTTCGGCTACCCGGGCGGCGCGGTGCTGCCCATTTATGACAGCCTGTTTGAACATCCCAAGCTGCGCCATGTGTTGGTGCGCCATGAAGCAGGCGCGGCGCATGCCGCCGAGGGCTATGCCCGCGCAACCGGAAAGCCCGGTGTTGTTCTGGTGACATCCGGCCCCGGCGCGACAAACGCTGTCACGGGTATCGCCGATGCCTTTCTCGATTCCATCCCGCTTGTTGTTATTACCGGACAGGTAGCGACGAACCTGATTGGCTCCGATGCGTTTCAGGAGGCCGATACCGTTGGCATCACGCGCCATTGTTCAAAACATAATTATCTGGTGAAGGATCCAGCCGATCTTGCCCCCGTGGTTGCCGAAGCATTTGACCTTGCCACACGCGGTCGCCCCGGCCCCGTCGTCATCGACATTCCAAAAAATGTTCAGGTTGCCAGCACGGGTGAGAAGCAGAAGGAACGCAATCGCCACAATCCGCCGAGCAAGGCCGATTTTGCAGATATTACACAGGCAATCGAATTGCTCTCAAAAGCGAAAGCGCCAATCCTTTATACTGGCGGTGGCATCATCAATAGCGGGCCAGCGGCCAGCGAAGCGTTGCGCGAGCTTGCCGAATTGACCGGTGCGCCGGTCACATCGACATTGATGGGGCTTGGCGCCTTTCCGGCATCCGGTGATAAATGGCTGGGCATGCTGGGTATGCACGGCACCTATGAAGCCAATATGGCGATGAACCAGTGCGATGTAATGCTCTGCCTTGGCGCGCGCTTTGATGACAGGGTTACTGGCCGCCTTGATGCATTTTCGCCGAACAGCACAAAAATCCATGTCGATATCGACCGCAGCTCGATCAACAAAACCATCCATGTCGACCTTGGCATCATCGCCGATGTCGGCACCGCGATGAAGCAGATGATCGACATCTGGAAATCGCGTAAAACCAAATCGGCCGATCTTTCCGAATGGTGGTCGCGGATTAAGGGCTGGCGCGCGGTTGAATGCCTGAATTACCCTGAAAATAAAGACAGCATCATGCCCCAGCTCGCAATTGAGCGGCTATATGAGCTTACCAAAGACAAAAAGCCGATCATCACCACCGAGGTTGGCCAGCATCAAATGTGGGCGGCGCAGCATTTCCATTTTGACGAACCCAACAAATGGCTGACCAGCGGCGGGCTCGGTACAATGGGTTACGGTATGCCAGCCGCAATCGGCGCACAGATGGGCAATCCCGATGCTCTCGTAATCGATATTGCCGGCGAAGCTTCGATCCAGATGAATATTCAGGAGATGGGCACCGCGACACAATACCGGCTTCCCGTCAAAATTTTCATCCTCAACAACGAATGGATGGGAATGGTCCGCCAGTGGCAGGAATTGACCTATGAGGGGCGCTATTCGAGCAGCTATTCCGATAGCCTGCCCGATTTCGTGGCGCTTGCCGAAAGCTATGGCTGGAAAGGCATTCGCATTGAAAAACCCGGCGATTTGGACGCTGGCATCGAAGAAATGCTCGCATATGATGGCCCGGTAATGGTCGATTGCCGCGTGACCAAAGATGCCAATTGCTTCCCGATGATCCCATCAGGCGCATCGCATACCGAAATGATCCTGCATTCCGACGAAGTATCGGGAACAATGGATGATGAAGCCAAGGCTTTGGTGTAAGGGGCGAGCCATGCAGATAAAACAGGAAAAATCCGAACGTCATGTATTGACGCTAATGGTGGATAACGAGGCGGGTACGCTAGCGCGCGTCGCAGGCATGTTCACCTCGCGCGGCTATAATATCGACAGCCTGACTGTTGCGGATATTAACGAGGATCATTCCACCAGCCGGATCACCATCGTCACCAACGGCCCGCCGCCGGTGATTGATCAGATCATCGCGCAATGTGAACGACTGGTTCCTGTGCATAAGGTCACCGACCTGACCGATGCGGGACCACATGTGGAGCGCGAGTTGGCGCTGGTTAAAGTTGCAGGCAAAGGCGACAACCGGATCGAAGCCATCCGCCTTGCCGATATTTACCGCGCCCGCGTGATCGACGCGACCACGGGCAGCTTCGTGTTTGAAATCACTGGCAGTCCGGCCAAAATCGACACATTCGTTGCCTTGATGCGCGAAGTTGGTCTTGTCGAAGTCGCACGGACCGGTGTTGCGGGCCTGATGCGCGGGAGCGATCAATCGTGAGCATGCTGCTTGCCTTGATGATGGCGGCGCCTGACGCGCTACCTGCAAAAGCCCCGAAATCCAAATTGGAAACCTGTATCGACGCGTCTCGAGGCACGAACCATGATTTTGTGAAGTGTTACGGTGCGGCGTTGAAACGTGCAGATACCAAACTCAACATGATTTGGAAGCAAGCACTGACCGATGTCGGCGGGCGCGAAAGTGATGGCGGCAAGGCTTTGGTCGAAGAACAGCGCGCCTGGATTGCTTTTAAGGAAAAGGCCTGCAATTTTTATTGGACAAAAGATTTCGGATCGATGCATCGTTCCATCATCGGACCAAGCTGTGCATTAAGCATCATCAACGCACGCATTGATCAACTCGAAGACATTACCTCGCATTTCTCCGCCTATCGCGGCGATGATGCCTAAAAAAACACGAATTAGAATAATCTGAAGGAAAGCGAATATCATGAAAGTTTATTATGACGCGGATTGCGACCTTGGCCTGATCAAAGACAAAAAGGTCGTGATTGTCGGTTATGGCAGCCAGGGCCACGCCCATGCACAGAATTTGCGTGACAGCGGCGTGAAAGAGGTTGCGATTGCTCTACGCGATGGTTCTGCCACCGCAAAGAAAGCTGAAGGCGCTGGCTTTAAGGTGCTCAGCAATGCCGATGCCGCCGCATGGGCCGATATCGTGATGATCCTTGCCCCCGATGAACATCAGGCCGCCATCTATGCAGCCGACTATCATTCCAATATGAAATCCGGTGCAGCGCTGGCCTTCGCCCACGGCCTGAACATTCATTTCGGCCTGATCGAAGCGCGCGAAGATTTGGACGTGATCATGATCGCACCCAAAGGCCCCGGCCATACCGTGCGCAGCGAATATCAGCGCGGTGGCGGTGTGCCTTGCCTGATCGCCGTAGACCGCGATCAGTCGGGCAATGCGCATGATGTCGCACTTGCTTATGCGAGCGCCGTTGGCGGCGGACGCAGCGGCATTATCGAAACCAATTTCCGCGAAGAATGTGAAACCGATCTGTTCGGCGAACAAGCCGTTCTGTGCGGCGGTATCACGCATCTGATTCAAGCTGGCTTCGAGACATTGACCGAAGCGGGTTACGCGCCCGAAATGGCCTATTTCGAATGCTTGCATGAAACCAAGCTGATCGTCGATCTGCTCTATGAAGGCGGCATCGCCAATATGCGCTATTCGATTTCCAACACCGCCGAATATGGCGATATCAAAACCGGCCCGCGGATCATCACCGATGAAACCAAGGCCGAAATGAAGCGCGTGTTGGAAGACATTCAGTCCGGCCGTTTCGTGAAGGATTTTGTCCTCGATAACCGCGCCGGCCAGCCCGAGCTAAAAGCATCGCGCAAAGCCGCTGAAGCGCATCCGATTGAGGAAACTGGCGCAAAACTGCGCGCCATGATGCCATGGATCAGCGCGAACCAGCTGGTGGACAAAGAGAAGAATTAGTCCGATATTGCCATTTGACCAACGGCGAGGGAGCAAGAAAGATGGGCGAGCATCGTATCTATTCAATGGCCTATTCGTCATTCTATCCGGCCCTGATCAACAAGGTCGAAAAGAAGGGGCGAACTAGGGCCGAGCTCGACCAGGTCATCTGCTGGGCAACGGGTTATTCGCAGGAAGAGCTCGAAAGCCAACTCGAAAAACAGGTCGATTGCCGCACGTTCATCGAAGAGGCCGCTCTCAATCCTGACCGCGAGTTAATCAAAGGTGTCGTCTGCGGTGTGCGGGGTCGAGGAGATCGAAGACCCGCTGATGCGCGAGCTGCGCTATCTGGACAAGCTGATCGATGAACTGGCCCGCGGCAAGAAAATGGAAAAAATTCTACGCCAACCGTAAAATCTGTTGGCTGCAAAACGCAAAAAAAGGGACGGCGCGAACCGTCCCTTTTTCTTTGTCTGGTTTGACGGGGTTTACTGATTATCGAAAGAAGCTTTCGGATCAATCTTCGGCCATGCCTCGTCCGCGCCTTTAATAAAGCCCGGGATGTCTTTTTCCCAATTGACCTGAACTTCTTTGCTGAAATTCAAATACAGTTTGCCATCCACGATCTTGTAAACCGTCGCGTCGCCGGGGGCGAGGCGGCTATTGGCGCCGAGTGCCCATGCACAATGCCCGCCATATTGCGGTACGAATTTCGCTGGATCGATCTGAAATCTCTCTGCATTTTCGGCACTGGCAAAATGATAATCGACACCATTATATTTGACGGTGAATTCTTTTGATCCCTTCACCGGAACGCCGTCGCCCTCAAAATAGCTGACAGTGTCATAGCCGCTAACCGCGACATTTTCTTCACCCTTTGGATCGATAAAAATCGGCCCCTTGGCTTCGTCATTTACGAAAGCCGCTTCGCCGCCAGCATCAACCATTTCGGTTTCGGCGGATGTGTCTTTCTGTTCGGCGTTGCACGCGGCGGTCAGGCCGGAAAGCAGTGCCAGAGCGATTATTGAGTGTTTCATTTCAATTGTCCCTTGTGAAATCTTGGATACCCTCACATTCGCAGGGGCATTCCAAAAGGTTTCAGGCTCGGCGGAATTATTTTCATCCTGCCCCAATATCCCAGTGCCGTTAGCCCGTATAGCACAAGTCCAGCCGTTCCTTCGCAGCGCGATATTCTGCTTCCAGACGGTCCACCATTTCGCCAGCGCTCAACACATCTTTGACCGCGCCAATGCCCTGCCCGCATCCCCAGATATCTTTCCACGCCTTTGCATCAGTATTTCCGCCAGATCCAAAATTCATGGTTGAAATATCACCCTTGGGCAGATTGTCCGGGTCCATCCCTGCTGCCCTGATTGAAGGCGCGAGATAGTTGCCCGACACGCCGGTAAACAGATCGGAATAAACAATGTCAGACGCCTGCCCATCTACAATGCCGTCTTTGTAACCATCACTTGCGCGCGCTTCTTTGGTCGCGATGAAGGCACTGCCTATATAAGCCAAATCCGCGCCCATCGCCTGACATCCAAGCACCGAAGCGCCGGTCCCGATCGAACCCGAAAGCGCCACCGGCCCGTCAAACCATTCACGAATTTCCTGCATCAACGCAAAGGGCGATGTCACGCCAGCATGGCCGCCTGCACCCGCACCAACGGGGATAAGTCCATCTGCGCCTTTCTCGACCGCCTTGCGCGCAAACCGGTCATTGATCACATCATGCAGCGTAATTCCGCCCCATGCATGAACCGCATCGTTCAATTCCACGCGCGCGCCGAGCGAGGTGATCGTCACGGGCACCTGCCATTTGGCACAGGTCGCGATATCCTCTTCCAGACGATTGTTCGATTTATGCACGATCTGATTCACTGCATAGGGCGCAGCCGGGCTATCGGGATTGTCACGATTATGCGCGGCAAGCTCTTCGGTAATCTGATGCAGCCATTCATCCAGCTGCGCCTGCGGACGCGCATTCAGCGCCGGAAAGCTGCCGACAATACCCGCCTTACACTGCGCAATCACGAGTTCGGGGCCGGAGATTATAAACAGCGGCGAGCCGATCACGGGCAAACGAAGCGTATCAAAAATTGCGGGAAGCGACATGTTGAGGAAATCCTATCTTAACTGGTCAGTTAACACTTCTAAAGCGGATGGCGCTGACCAAGTCAAACTGTCAAAAGGATAGGGGCACCGTATCGCTGCGCCGATTTACACGGCATACTTAGCACGCTGGCTTTTTCAGCAAGGGCAATCCCGGAAGTTTGCCGGTATAACTGCCACCCGCAATTGCCTCAACGCCATTCACGAACAGATGTTCCACGCCAACCGACAGCAATTTCGGCTTCTGATAGGTCGCAACGGGCGCGAATTTTGCGGAATCGAAAATTACGATATCGGCCTTCATGCCAGCCTTTAGGTACCCGCGATCTTTCAATCCCAAAATATCGGCGGTCTTTCCGCTGCTACGCCGGACAAATTGTGTGAGCGTCATCAGCTTCTGTTTCACCACGAAATCCTGATAGGCTTTGGGAAAGCTTGCATATTTGCGCGGATGGCCGGTGCTACCATCGGAACCCGTCACCACCCAATCCTGCACCGCAAAGGCGCGGATATCGGATGCATTCATGTTGAATGACGCGACACGAGCATCGCCTTTGCGTAATATCTCAACCGCCATGTCAATCGCGTCCAATTTCGCACCGCTAGCCGTTTCGGCGAGCGTCTTTCCT